>JAKAJA010000307.1 GCA_021814085.1 Acidobacteriota bacterium
TGCATTTGAATGTCCCCTTGGAGCATCTGACCGGAGGAAGCCGGCAGGGAGGATTCTTGCGGTTCGAACGTCGGGCGTCACCTTTGCCGATCCTCGCGCTGACCCTCCTCGTCCCCTCGTTTGCGTGGGGTCTGGGGCAGAGTGATGAGGTGCCATGGCATCTTGAACCGCCCCAATCGGCGGTGTGGCTGTCCACCCTTTCCCAGGACCCCACACACGCGCCCAGCACTTCCGTCAAGGTGGCCGTGGCACCCGACGCCCCCGTCACCGGTATCGAAGTTGTCGCGCCCGTCTGGCGCGACGTGCCCTGGGACGGCCCAGCCCCGGCCGATGTCCCCGTGGCACGCCTCGGGGTTCGATCGTCCTGGCATGGCGTGCCCTTCCAGGAAATCCTCCTCTCCCCCATCCAGACCTCTCCCATTCCCCACCAAGTCAGAATTCTCGAATCCTGCGCGCTGAGACTCCAGCCTCTGTCCGAAGAGGGACAGGAAGGAGCGGCTTCCTTCCCAATCCCCGTCGCGGGAGATCTCTCCCTCTTCGCCAACCCCCTCAGGGCCGCGGAATTGAAGGCATCGCGGGCGCAGGTGCGCCAGTCCCCCAGCTATGCAGCCCCGGAGGCCATGACGCCCAAGGCGCGAATCTCCGTCAGCCAGGATGGAATCTACCGGATGACCTATTCCTACCTGACCTCCCAGGGCATCAACCCCTCCTCCTGGACGGCGGCGAACATCCACATGACTTGCCGCGGCGTAGAGATCCCCATTCTCGTTACAACCGGAAATAACGGCTCCGAGAGTGCCATCGTCTTTTACGGGCAGAAGCTCCGCATCACGAACCAGCCCGTATGGAACGGTGGGGACTTTACGGACACGAACGTCTACTGGCTCTATGCGGACGCCATACCGGGTCTGCGGATGACAAGTGTGAACGCCGCACCCCTCTCGGGCTATTCCACTGCCGCAAGCTTCCCCTGCACGCTGCATTTCGAGACGAACGACATCATCGACACCATTGACCACTTCCGGCCCAATGGGGACGAATGGTTCTGGGCGCCTTTCCTGTCGGCGCCGCTTGGCGCCTCCGGTCCCGCCGTGACCCATGCCGTGACCCTGCCCCACCCGGCGGCACCGCGCTATTCCGTGACGGCCGTCCTTGCCGGACTCCGGCCGCTGACGCACGGGGTATATCTGACGGTCAACGGCGTTGCCCCATCCGCGGGGGGATCCCCGGCCACGTGGACGGGCATGACCATCGGGACCCTCACCTGGACGTTCTCCGGATCGCTGCCCGGCTCAGGAGCCAACACCGCGGCCCTCACGCTGGCCGGTACCGGAGTAGCCGGACAGGATGACTACGCCTACCTGGACTACGTGGAGTTCACTTACGATCGGGCGTTTACGGCCGACACCAACGCCCTGTTCATGACACCGCCCAATACAAACGCGGCTTACCAATGCTCCCCCTTCTCCTCCGCTCCGTACATCCTGGACGTCTCCCGGCAGGATTCGGCCACGGGTCTGGCCCTACCCCGGAATCTGACGGGGGCTGCCTACAACGCCGGCCTCCAGGCGTGGGATTTTCAGATGGACGCCGATGCGGGGGTCTCGGGGCGCGCCGTCTCCATGTCGTCCGCTCCGCGCACCCCTGATGGTGCACAGATGTCATCTGGCACCGATCTCACTTCCACGTCACCTGGTTGCGACCTTCTCATCATCACCCACCCGGACTTCCATCCCGCGGGTAGCGATGCGGTCTGGCAGCAGTACCTCACCCGGCGGCAGGCCTCCATGTCCGTCATGGTCGTGGACATTCAGGACGTCTTCAACAACTTCTCTGACGGGATATTCGACCCCAGCGCTCTCAGAAGATTTCTAATTGTCGCTTCCAAGTGGACATCCAAGCCAAAGTACGTCCTCCTCATGGGCGATGGCACTTACGATTATAAGAACTACATGAACCTCTCCGGCGCAAAGAACCGCGTGCCGACCCTCATGTTCGACGACGTGGGCGATTCCACCTATCTGGGCCGCTATCCCTCCGACGCGTGGTTTGCCGACGTGGACGGGAGCGGTTTCCCGGAGATGGCCGTGGGCCGCATCCCCGCCCACAACTACACGGAGCTGGCCGGGGTCCTGACCAAGCTCATGGCGTATGAGGACCAGGCGCTCACCGGATCCTGGTACAAGACGCAGTTTTACATCGCCGATACCTACACCCAGCCTTGGGAGCAGGAGTTCGAGGCCTTCAACAACAGCCTCATCGCCGCATATGGCGCCTCGCCCTGGGCGTACCAGCAGGTCTACTATCATTCGCCCCCCTTTAACGGGACGGACGCGACGGCTTGCGCTGCCGCCATTCGGGCGGCGTGGCCCAACAGCGCATTGATCCACTTCGACGGGCACAGCGGATTATCCACGTGGGGGTTCAACACGATCTTCAGTATTGCGGACGTGGGGCTCCTCGCCCCAATCACTCTCCCGCCGTCGTCGCCCTTTGCGCCTCTGCCTTTCGTCGTGAACAGCAGCTGCTACAATTCCGCCTTCGACGAGGTGAGCACATCCATCCCGGTGGTGGCCCTCATGGAAGCCATGATTCTCAGGAGTGACGGAGGCAGCGTGGGGAGCTGCGGCTTTTCCACCATCGCCTTCCCCTCCGACGAGGAGACCTTCAACGGCGCCATCTATTCCCAGATTTTCGGGAAGTTCAAGATTCGAGCACTCGGTCCCGCGGTGGAGGCGGGACGGTTCTCCCTCCCTTCCACCAACGCCAGGGACGTCATGGGCAACATCCTCCTGGGTGACCCGTCCCTCAACCTCAGGCTGCCGGCACCGCCGCCCCCCACTTCCTTAGGGGCGAGCGGCGGGAACGGCTCTGTCAGCCTGACATGGTTCGCCCCAAGTCCTGCGCCCGCCTCATACAATGCCTATCGATCGGCCGACGGCGGGCTCAATTGGGCCAAGGTGAACGGGGCCCCCATCTCGGCCAGCCCCTACCTCGACTCGGGCCTCACCAACGGCCAGCCCTACGCCTACTTCATCACCTCCGTGGACGCCTCGGGCTTCGAGGGCGCCCCGAGCTCCGTCGCAAACGCGACCCCTTCCAACCCGCTGCCCCCGCAGGTTCCCACCGGCCTGAGGGCTTCTGACACGGGCTCGGGGACCTCCGCCAGCGTGAGCTGGAATCCCAACACCGAGAGCGATCTGAGCGGTTACACCCTCGTATGGGGGACGTCGAGCGGGTCGTACACGTCCTCGTTTTCCCTGCCGAAGGGATCCACATCGGCGGTAATTCAGGGTCTCGTGTCCAACTCCACCTACTACTTCGCCGTCGCCGCCAAGAATACTTCGGGGCTTCAGAGCGCTTATTCCGCAGAGGCGACCTGCACGCTCACGGGCCAGATCATGGCCGTAACCCCCCCCGGGATGATCGTCGACCTGAAGGTCACCCGTTCGGGACAGGACCTCGTCCTCGCCTGGTCGAAGCCCGCCACCAACCTTGGGGGAGCGCCCTCCGACGTGGTCTCCTTCCGGATATACCGCGTTGCCGGGGCTTACAATTGGAATTTGGACACGGTCTCCCAGGCCGCCCCCAACGCGCTCATCATGATCGACGCGGACGAGATTCCTGAACCGAGGTCGGTTACCACGACGGAGTACCGCTACCATTACCTCGGCTGCCTGGAAGGGGCGTGAGGAACCCGAGTTTGG
>JAKAJA010000308.1 GCA_021814085.1 Acidobacteriota bacterium
TCTTCACGGCGTGGAGGCTCTTCTGCGTCGCGGGCTGGCTCATCGTCCCACCTCCCGGGCGAGGGCGTCCCGCTGTTCCTGAAGGTTCCACGGGAGCTCCTTGAACATGTGGCTCACGATGTCCGTGGGGTCCGGGGCGGGCATCGCTTCAAGGGCCGCCACCTCCGCCTCCACTTCCACGGCACAGGATTCAAGGAGGGCCTGTTCTTTCTTGTCATTCCACAATTTTTTTGATACGAGGTACTTCCGCATGCGATCGATGGGGTCCCTCTCCTGCCAGTAGGCCACCTCCTCGGGGGGGCGGTAGCGCGTGGCATCGTCCGCCGTAGTATGGCTCTCCATGCGGTACGTGACGGCCTCGATAAGGGTGGGTCCCTCACCCCGTCGGGCCCTCTCCAGGGCCTCCTTGGAAGCGGCGTACACGGCGAGGACGTCGTTCCCGTCCACCTGGATGCCCTCGATCCCGTAGCTCGAGGCCCTCTGGGCGATGGAGCCGGCGGCGGTCTGGTGCTTGAAGGGGACCGAGATGGCCCACTGGTTGTTCTGGATGAAGAAGACGGTCCGGGCCTTGAACACGCCGGCGAAGTTGAGGGCCTCGTGGAAGTCACCCTCCGAGGAGGCGCCGTCGCCCGCGAACCCCACGGCCGCGGCCTCTTCGTCGCGGAGTTTGAGGGCCATGCCGATCCCCGCGGCGTGCAGCAGCTGGCTGGCAACGGGTATGGCCACGGGGAGGCACCGGCTCCCCTCGGGGAAGACGCTGCCCCGCTCGTCGCCCTTCCAGAAGGCGTAGAGGAGATGGGGAGGGATTCCATGGAGCATCATGACCCCCTGTTCGCGGAAGGAGGGGACGAGCCAGTCCTTCGGTCCCATGGCCATGGCGATGCCTGCCTGGGCCGCCTCCTGGCCGCGGATGGAGCCGTAGGTCCCCATGCGTCCCTGCCGCTGGAGATTGAGGGCCTTCTCGTCGAACTTCCGGATGCGGACCATGGACCGGTAGAGCTCCTGGAGCTGACCGTCGGCCAGGTCCGGCAGGAGGGAGGCGTCCACCTTGCCGTCCTTGTCCAGGACCTCCAGGCGCAGGGTCGTGGCCTCGTGGATGGGCGTCTTCGGCATCCCGTTTCTCCTCTTTGGGTGGTCGGGGTGTTTCAGCGGGCTTCTGCCCCAGTTAAATAAGCAAGGGGCATGCCTATAGGGAGCGAGGGGGAGTGAGACAGGGAAACAAGGACTCGACGCGGCGTATCACGGGATGACCCACTTGGGATCGTTATGGCGGCCCAAGAGGGAGGCGGGCAGTGGTGGAGGTGGTTCGGGTATGGGGGGAGGCTCCCCAAGGCCCGCCGCGACTGCCTCCGCTATGGCATTCGCCAGCTCGGGCGCCGTCCTGCCTGAGCGCTTCGGCACGTGCCCCAAAAGGGCCTCGATGCGCTCCCGCGGCACGCCGTAGACCCGTGACTGGAGGCCGGAGTCCAGACCGAGCAGGAGGGCGCCGTGGACCAGAACGGCTTCCCTCCGGCGGGACTGGGCGCAGCCCAGGAGCTTGCGGCCCCCCAGAAGGAGGGTCTCCGCCGAGCGTCCCTCGAAGCAGATCGGTGATCTCAGACCGGAGGCCTTCGGATCCGCGCGTGCCCGTTCCGTATGGACGCCGGTGGATGCAAGGCCGGCCTGGATCGCTCCCACGAAACCCTCGTAGAGCGAGGCGATGGAACGGGACCAGGGATGGGCGGAGGGCAGGGCGAGGGAGAGGGCGAGGTCTCCCGTGTAAAGGACGCCTGTGCCCCCCGTCATGCGCCTCAGAACGCGAACACCCTGCTCCCGGCAGGCGTCCAGGTCTATGCCAGGAGAAGGGGATTGCCCGTACCCGAGGACGAGGGTGGGCCGGACGAAGGTGTAGGCGAAGAGGCACGGCTCCCCCGCGGTTGCTCTTTCGAGGAGGACCTCCTCCGAGGCCAGGTGGCGCCACCCCCCATCGTCCCATCCTGCCCAGAACCCAAGCATGTGCCATTTCCCTCACTGAAAGTCGCAAACCATTGTATCAGAATCGGAAAAGGTGCCAGTTCCTCGTTTCAGACCCGTTTCAATGACTTAACAGAAGGTGCAAATTGAGAACGCCACCTATTTCGGCCCAGAGTGTTCCAGAAAGGGAGCCAAACCTTGGCTCCGAAAATCCCCTCCTCAAGACTCGCTTCCATGGGCTAACTCCTTGAAGGCTCTTGACACACCGAATTGGGGGATGTAACTTGGTAAACGTGGTTAGAGATTCGTGGACAAGGTGCGGAATTTTCAGCCGATTAGTCGCCCGGGGGGCAAGTCGTCGCGAGCGGGCATCTTACGAGAAGGAGGGAGGCATGACAGCGACCCACAAACGTGCCGAGGTGCCTATGGCCCTTGATGGATGGCGGTTGCTCCGGCTCCTGTGCGTGGTGATCGGTGTCACGGTCTTCGGGCTCAGTCTCACGGCTGCGGTGCCGGGCCAGGGCGGATGGGCGTCCTCCAATTACACGGCGAAAGGCCTTGAGCGCCTGACGGCGGTGGAATTCTGGACGCCGGCCTCCGATGTGCATTACACCGTACGCGTGTACTTCGAGAACGCCGCCGGATTGTCGGAGGAGCTCCTCTTTGAGGGCAGCGGAACGGCCAAGGAATCTGGCTATTACGCCGTCGCCGTCAGCCCCCAAGTGCCCCTATTTTCGGGCCAGGCCGTAGTGACGATGGTCCACTTCCAGACGGCGGACGGGGCTCAAGTCGCCGAAACTGGGGAGGCCGCGGTTCGGGCCATCACCCATCCCGAGGGATCCCCCGAGGCGGTAACCATCACCAAGTTCGTAGTCACCGCGCCCCCCGTCATCGCGGGTACCCCCATGACATTCACCGTGTCGGCAACGGGGACGGCCGCGGGACACGCGCTGACTTACGTGATCGACTACGGCGACGGGACCCCGCTCGTTCCTGCCGTCCCCCTGTGCACCGTGTCTCCCGTGGTGGATTGCGTCACCGTGCCGCACACCTACACCAAGGCGGGCACCTTCAACGCGAAGCTTACCGTGACGGATACGGTGGACAGCACCACCCTCACGACGCCCATCTTGCAGGTGAAGGTGTTCATTCCCGTCACCGTAAGCGCTTCCTCGCTCTGCGGCCTCGTGCCCCTGAACGTCTGCTTCACGGGCTCGGCCAGCAATGGGACCCCCCCCTACCAGTACAGCTGGAATTTCGGTGACGGCACGCCCAATTCGGCCGAACAAAATCCCTGCCATGCCTACCTCAAGACGGGAGCCTTCAAGGCCGTCCTAACCGTGACCGACGCCATCGGGGCGACGGGCTCGGCGAATGTCACCATCAACGTGCTCTCGCCCTTGACCGTGACCCTCACGCCCGCGTCACAGGACGGGATCCCAGTGACGGTAGTGAATTTCTGCGCCGGGGTGAGCGGCGGGCTGCCTCCCTACACCTATGCGTGGGATTTTGGGGATTCGTCCACCGGCTCGGCCGTCGTTTGTCCTCAGCACGCTTACGCCACGGTGGGGGTCTATACGGCCAAAGTCACGGTCGCCGACAGCTGCCAATTCACCAGTTCCGCAACGTCCACCATTACCGTCCACAAGGCCCCGTGGATTCGCATCACCTCACCTGCGGCCAATTCCCTTCAGCACGCCCAGGTGAACCTGACCTCGACGGTCATGGTGGAGCCGACCACGACGGTCACCCG
>JAKAJA010000007.1 GCA_021814085.1 Acidobacteriota bacterium
GCCCTCCCGGTCCTTGTAGGTCCGGCTGCGGATGGACCCCTCGATGTAGACCTGGCGGCCCTTGTGGAGGTATTCGCCGCAGATCTCGGCGAGCTTGCCCCAGACCACCACGCGGTGCCACTCGGTGTGCTCCTGCTTCTGTCCGTCCTTGTCCTTCCAGGTCTCGTTGGTGGCGATGGTGAAGTTGGCCACCGCCGCCCCGCTGGGTGTGTACTTCAGCTCTGGGTCCCGGCCGAGATTGCCCAAGAGAATCACCTTGTTAACACTACCCATAAGCCACTCACCTTTCTACCCATCCTTGGGTGAACTTATAATACGAAGAGCCCCTTGGAGAGTCAATGAAGGGCGCGGAGAGCGGAAGGCATGAGGATCATCGGCGGGGAGCACAGGGGGCGCAGGCTGTTCGCGCCGGAGGGCCAGGCCACCAGGCCTACATCGGAGAAAGTCCGCGAAGCCCTCTTCGACATCTTGGGGTCGCGAGTGGAAGGGGCTGTCTTCTGTGACCTCTACGCCGGGACAGGGGCCGTGGGCCTGGAGGCCCTCAGCCGCGGTGCTGCCTCCTGCGTCTTCGTGGAGCGGCAGGGCAAGGCCCTCGGCGCCCTCAGACGGAACATAGAGATTATGGATGTCTCCGGCGCTGCAAGGGTGCTGGCCATGGACGCCGTGCAGGCCCTGAAGGTCCTGGAGGAGGAGAGGCTCCGGCCGGACCTCCTCTTCTGTGACCCGCCCTACGCCGATGTCCGGTGGCCCGTTATCCTGGCGGGGCTGGGCGAACGCACCATTCTCGCGCCCCGGGCACTGGTTCTCGTGGAGCACGCTATCAAGGTTTCCCCCGCCTGCCCGGAGGGGCTGGAGCAGGGGAGGAGTTACAAGTACGGAGATACGGGGCTGACGGTGTTTTCCCGTGAGTAGGAGAGTAGGCAGTTTCGTGAGTAAGTGAGTAGGAGAGTAGGTGAGTAGGATAAGAGAAATGGCACTGCCATGACGGACTCTCAGCGCAGCCATGGTGAAAGGGGGTTTTTCCCCTACTCACCTAATCACCTCATAACCTACTCACGTTCTCTTTTGCGAAGGAACGCCCATAAAAGATGAGAGACGTCGTCGTCGGCACTGCGGGACACATCGACCACGGGAAGACCCTCCTGGTGAAAGCCATGACGGGCATCGACGCCGACCGGTGGGAGGAGGAAAAGCGCCGCGGCATCACCATGGACATCGGGTTCGCCACCCTGGCCGCGGAAGAAGGCACCCTGCACTTCGTGGACCTGCCGGGGCACGAGCGCTTCGTGAAGAACATGCTCGCGGGTGCCACGGGAGTGGACGTCTGCCTCCTCGTGGTCGCCGCCGACGAATCGGTCATGCCGCAGACCGTGGAGCACGCCCAAATCGTTCGGCTCCTGGGTGTGAAGCGCGGGGTCGTTGCTCTCAACAAGATCGACCTCGTGGACGAGGAGACCCGTGAGATGGCCGTCCTGGAGCTCTCCGAGTTCCTCGACGGGCTCGGGTTCGGGGGCTGGCCCGTCCTCCCCGTGAGCGCGCTCACGGGCGAAGGCGTATCCGGACTCGTCAGGGCCCTCTTCGAAGCGGCGGCGGCGTGCCCCGTTCCCTCCCAGGACCGGCCCTTCCGGCTCCCCGTGGACCGGGTCTTTCCCGTGAAGGGTTTCGGGACCGTCATCACGGGGACGTGCATCGACGGCGCCCTCGAAGTGGGCGGCCAGGTGGAGGTCTATCCCGGCCTTGGCACGAGCCGAGTGCGGGGGCTTCAGGTGTTTGGCCACGATGTGGACCGAGTCGGCACGGGCCAGCGTGCCGCTCTCAATATCCCCGACTTCCGCCACCAGGACCTCGCGCGGGGATGCCTGGCCGCGGAACCCGGGAGCCTCTGGCCCTCCCACCTGCTGGACGTCCGGTTGGAGGCCCTTCCTACCGTGCGCCTGCCCCTGCGCACCGGCATGACCCTCGCTCTCCACGTCCACACACAGGAGGTGGAAGCACATCTCCATTTGGAAGGGAGGGAGTCCTTGGGTCCCGGAGAGGCCGCCGTGGCCCAACTTCGGATGCCCGCCCCCGTGACCGCGTGGCCCGGAGACCGGTTCATCCTCCGCCTGCCCGCGCCAGCGGGGACCGTGGCGGGAGGGGAGGTCCTCCTCGTGGCACGCCGAAAGGCGCGCTGGCGCAGGGCGGTGGACCACTTCACGGCGGAGGCGCTCCGGGGGGGCGATCCACTAAAAGCCCTTCTGGTAGAGGCCGGTCCCGCGGGGGTGATGCCCACGGAGGCCTCGGCGCGCCTGGGGGTGGGCCCGTTCCGGCTGCAGGAGATGGTGGCCGTCGCCGAGAAGGCGGGCGCCTGCTTGCGATGGGGTGTCGGGGGCTGGCTCCTGGATTCAGGGGAAGGGCGCGCCTGGAAAGACCGGGCCGCGGCCTGGCTCAAATCCAAGCACGGGGGCAAGGGACCCGTGGAATGGCTGCCCAGGCAGGAGTTCCTGGGCCGATGGCAGCGAATCCTCGGCCCCGAGCGCGCGCAGGCCCTGCTGGATGCGGTGGCTTCGGAGGGGCTGGTGGAGGTGGAAGGGGATAGGGTCCGGTCGGCAGGGCACCGCGTCCGGCTCAGTCCGGCGCAGGAAGCCGCGGCCGATGGCGTTCGGGCGTCCCTGGCTGGGGATGGGTTTCCCATTCGAACAGGGAAGGAAATGGAGGAGGGCCTCGGCGCGGCAGTCAGGCAGGTCCTTCCCCTCCTGGTCTCCTCAGGAGAGCTGGTGCGGTTCGGCGGCGACTTCTTTATGGCCACCGCAACCTGCGACCGAATCAGGGCGGCCCTGTCCGCGAGGGCCAGGCAGGGGAACCCCCTCTTTTCCGTGCCCGAGCTCAAGGAGGAACTCGGCGTCACGCGCAAGTACGCCATGCCCCTACTGGAATACCTGGACGACCTCAAGTGGACGAGGCGCGAAGGAGAGGGGCGGAGAATCTTAATTAAGGACCAGTGCTGAGTCCTAAGTCCTGAGTTCTAAGTAAAGGAAAAGGCAGCGGCCTGAGCAAAGTGTGGGTTTCTCAGCACTCAGCACTCAGCACTCAGCACTCAGAACTTATCACTCAGCACTCAGCACGAACTGGCCCTTTGCCCCCGGGGCCCCGACCTGTTAGAATTCCGGTTCATTCGAGGAGAATGCCAATGCCCATCGATCCCAATACCCCACCCATCGACATCCTCCGAATGGCCCTCGAGCGAGAGAAGGCGGCGCACGCCTTCTACGTGGAGGCGGCCGCGGCCGCCCAGCACCCGGCCACGAAGCAGACCCTCCTCGAGATGGCCTCGGAAGAGGAAGGCCACATCAAGCACATCGAGGAGCAGCTCGACCGCTTCTTCTACGCTGACAACTGACCCGCGGTTTGGCGCGGGCCATGCCTGGTGATCCGTCGGGAGGTCGGCCCTCCGATGGATCTTGATTGTCATTGGCCGCGCACGGGAGACCCCCTTGAAGCTTCCCTCCGGCCGTCTCTACCTGGACTGCAATGCCACGACGCCCCTGGCCGGCCCCGTGGCGGAGGTCCTGGCACGGGCGCAGGAGCAGGCCTTCGGCAATGCGTCCAGCGCCTATCTGGAAGGGCGGGAATCTAGGGCGACCCTGGACGAAGCCCGGGGCCACGTGGCCGCCCTCCTGGGATGCGAGGCCGACGAGGTGATCTTCACGGGTTCGGCGACGGAAGCCAACCACCTGGCCATGACCTCGGCGGCCCGCGCGGCTGGCCATCGCAGGCGCGTGCTCCTGTCGGCCATAGAGCATCCCGCCGTCTACGACCAGCGGGACGCCCTGGAATCGGCGGGGTTCATGGTCGAGGACATTCCCGTCACCCCCGCGGGAACCGTCGACCTCGGCCGCCTCGAAGCCCTCCTGGCCGATGATGTGGCCCTGGTGTGCGTCATGGCCGCCCACAACGAGACGGGAGTCCTCCAGCCCGTGGACGAGGTGGGCCGGCTCAGCGAGCGCCACGGCGCGTGGTTCCACTGCGACGCCGTTCAGGCCTTGGGGAAGGTCTCCTCGCCCTGGGTCTCGGCCCGCCCGCACACCATGGCGGCGGCGGCGCACAAACTCTACGGGCCCAAGGGCATTGGGGCCCTCGCCGTGAGGCGGGGAACCGTTCTTTCCCCGGTACTTGTAGGCGGAGGGCAAGAGGGCGGCCGGCGCTCCTCCACGGAGGCGGTTCCGTTGGCCGCGGCCTTCGGAAATGCGTGCGAGTTGGCCCTCCAATCGCTGGGGGCCATGGACGGCAAGGCCACGTTGAGGAACGGCATGGAGGAGGTGCTGGCCGGGCGCTGGGGCGCCGTCATCCATGGCCGGACCGCTCCCAGGCTCCCCAATACCTCCTTCTTCAGCATCCCCGGTGCTCCGGGACCACAGGTGGCCCGGGCCCTGGACGAACTCGGGGTGGCCGTCTCCACGGGCTCCGCGTGTCACGCCGGGCAGGCCGTCGAGTCGCGTGTTCTCGGACGCATGGGCGTGCCCGGTGAGTTGCAGGGCTGCACCCTCCGCGTCAGCCTCGGCAGGGACACGACGGCGGGACATGTGGAGGCGTTCTGCTCCGCTCTGGCCCAGGCCCTGGAGAAAGTCGCGAAACATTCTGATTGTCGTGGGAAGGCTTGACGAGATGGATGAAAAGGTTGAAGCTTTAGACCGTGTCTGGGTGCTGGTATGCAAGGGGGACTCCTGCAGCCAGAAGGGGAACCCGGAGAAGATCCGCGTAGCCCTCAAACAGGCGACCAGGGAGCTGCCCGCCAAGAGCGTGAAGGTCTCTTACGTGTCCTGCCTGGGCATGTGCGGAGAGGGGCCGAACGTCCTGGTGTGCAGGGGGGGCAAGGCCTTCAAGCGGTGCTCAACGGCCGACTGCCCGACCATCATGGACGAAGTGAGGAAAAGTGCTGGAAGAACTGATTCGTGACCGCAACGCGCTGAAGGTCCTGGACACGGTCAGCGACGGCGTCATCATCACCGACCTGGACCGGAAGATCGTATTCATCAACGAGACGGCGCGGCGCCTCCTCCGCTACACCGAAGGCGAGGTGGCGGATGCGCGGTGCAAGCAGATCACGCACGGTTCCGAGTGCGAGTACTCCTGTCCCATGACGAAGGCCATGCAGCTGGGGCAGGACATCTCCGGCGTCCCCATGTGGTACAGGACCAAGGACGGCCAGCTCCTCAACTGCCGGACCAGCGTCACCCTCCTTCGGGACGACGCTGGAAAGATCGTGGGCGGCGTGGAGGTCTTCAACGACATCACGCACGTCGTCCAGCTTCAGGAGCACGCCGAGGAGCGCTTCTCCTTCGCCAGCATCATCGGGCACAACAAGGCCATGCAGGAGGTCTTCGACCTCATAAAGATGGTCGCCGAGACGGACTCCACGGTCCTCATCACGGGCGAGAGCGGAACGGGCAAGGAGATGGTGGCCAACGCCATCCACTTCAACTCCCTGCGGCGGAACCGGGCCTTCGTGAAGGTGAACTGCGCGGCCCTGAACGAGGGTGTCCTCGAGAGCGAGCTCTTCGGCCATGTCCGGGGGGCTTTCACGGGCGCCATCGCCGACAAGATGGGCCGGTTCGAGCTCGCCCACGGCGGCACCATCTTCCTTGACGAGATCGCGGAGATCCCTCCGGCCACGCAGGTGAAGCTCCTCAGGGTACTCCAAGAGGGCGAGCTGGAGCGGGTGGGTTCATCCAAGAGCACCAAGGTCGACGTCAGGGTCATCGCCGCCACCAACCGGGACTTGGCCGTCGCCCTCGAGGACGGGACCTTCCGGCAAGACCTTTACTACCGCCTGAACGTGTTCCGGATCAACTTGCCGCCCCTGAGGGACCGGCGCGAGGACGTCCCCCTCCTGGTAGACCATTTCATCAAGAAGATCGGCGCCAAGATGCCCGCCAAGAATATGGAGCGCATCGAGGCGGATGCCCTGGCCCGCCTCATGGACTACAGGTTCCCAGGCAACATCCGGGAGCTAGAGAATCTGGTGGAACACGCGGCCATCAGGTGTCAGGACGGCATCATCCGCACGAGAGACCTGCCCCTATCCCATGCCCCCATCGAGGAGGCTCCCATGCCTCTATTCCAGATCCACTCGCCCCTCGAAACCCTGGAGCGGGACCTTATCCTCAAGACCCTGGACGCCAACGAGTGGAAGATCAACCGCACAGCCCAACGCCTGGGCATCAGCCGGGTGACGCTGTGGAGGAAGATGAAGGAGTACGGGGTCCAGAAGCGGTCGGCTCCTGCCCCGTAGTTTTGCCCGACGGTCTCAGCCCCCCGGCTCCAAATGGAACGACAGAGTGACGGATGCTCCGGCGGCGGGGATGGCGAAGAGCTCGTATTTCCCAGGAGGAAGCTCCAGGTCCTCCAGCGAGACGGGGTCTGAGACCGTGCCCCCCGGCCCCTGGTAGTAGACCAGAACAGTTTCTTGCCCGCGCCGGATGCTGAACCCGGCCAGGGCCTCCGATCTCTTGCCAGAACAGGGTTTCCCCGGAATGATGGAGACGATCCTGAACCCCAGGGCTCTCTCTCCGGCCGGCACCTGGAATCCGACGGGCGGCGGGTCGCAGGAAGGGCCGCAGGAAGCCGAACAGAGGGCCTCACGCCCGGAGGGGTAAGCCGCGAGGCAGGCGACCAGCAGGCAGAATGCCCAGAACCAAGCCCGGGATGCCATGGGAGGACCCTCCGTCGATACCTTACCACAAGGGTGCCCCCGGCCCATGTGCTATCCTGACATGACTGGCCGGGAGTGTACCCCGGGGGCAGGAAGAAAGGTACCCGCCGAGGAGTGGAAATGGACTTAAAGAGTTGCCCCGAATGCGGTGGCACGGGGTTCTTGGTGGAGGAGAGCGGGGGGATACAGGTGGCCAAGCCTTGCCCCTGCCGCATCCCGGATAGGGCCACGCGGCTCGTGGAGCGGGCATCCATCCCCCTCCGCTACAGGAAGACCTGCACTTTCGGGATGTACAAGCCGGACCCTGCCTTCCCGAGCCAGGAGGATGCTCTCACCCTCGCGCGCCGCTACGCCGAGGAGTACCCCGCCTTGCCAGAAGTGGCGAATGGCCTCCTGTTCATTGGTCCTTGCGGCGTCGGCAAAACCCATCTGGCGGTCTCCATCCTCCAGGAGGTAGTGGTTCGCAAGGGGATGCCCGCCCTCTTCGTGGACTTGAACGACCTCTACAGGGAGATCCGGGCCAGCTACGGGCACGCGGGAAACGAGGAGACGGAGTACGACATCCTGAGCCCCCTCGTGTCGGCAGATCTCCTGCTCATCGACGAGATGGGCTGCGTGGCCAGCCCGTGGGCCCAGGATACCCTCCATTACCTCATCAGCCAGCGGTACACGGAGCAGAGGCCCACCTTATGCACCACGAACTATCTGGACGAGCCCGTGGCGGGGGAGACCAGGCTGGAGGACCGGATCGGGACCCGGACCCGGTCGAGACTCATGGAAATGTGCCAGACCGTCCACATAGATGGGAAAGACTACCGACGGCGCTGATCCGAACTGACGGGCAAAGAAAAAGGGCGGGCTGATCGGCCCGCCCTTCTGTATTCTGCGAGACTCGAGTTAGAACTTGAAGGTCACGCCGATGCGGCCGTCCCAGTTGTCGCTGATGGGGAAGTGCTGGTAGTGGTGATAGGCGCCCTGCATGGTGATGCCCACGCTGTTGTTGAAGTAGTAGCGGTAACCGAAGGCGCCGCCGTAGACGAAGCTCTGGGATCCGAAATCGCCGAGCGGATATGCGCCGTAAGGCGTATGAAGGTTGGGGGTGCTGTTGCCGAAGGTGTAGCCGAGGTTGATCTGGGCGAAGATCTGGCCGTTGGTGCCGACGGGGCCGGCGAATTCGGGGCCGATCTCGAAAAGGTTGATGCTGCGGTCGAACTTGTAGTCGCCAAAATAGTAGGGGCCCACATGGACATTGGCATGGAACTTCCCGGCGTTGTAAACATAGCCGGCGTGGAGGCCTAGGTTTTCCGTGAAGAAATACCCGTAGTCCAAACTGCCCACGAAGTTGTTCGACATGCTGCCATTCACCCGGAACTCGTACAAGTGGCCGCCGTAGATAAAATTGGTGGCCTCCTGATAGTTACCGGTGCTGAAGGAGTACCCCGGCAAGATGGCGAAGTACTGAGAGCCGGCCTGGGCAAAAATTCCGAAGCTTGCGAGAACCAAAATAGCCGCGACGATGAGTTTCTTCATTAGTACACCTCCTTATAGTGGTTAATTTACCGCGCACCACAACAGATTGCAAGTTTGCGCGCCTTCCCATAGCAAAACGGGTCCCGGACGAGGCAGACCCGAGGCCCTTAATAACCTCCTACGTAACGTACCATAAGAAAGATTATTTCAGTAGGTGGGAGAGGGCGTTTGATGTGAGTGGTTCATTTGCCCCACCACTTTATCACGGGCTGGCCCTTTTTCCCGCAAATCTCATCTCTAACCTGGGTACTTCCCGTGGATGTATTCGGTGAGGTGGTGGATCGTGAAGTCCTGGTCACGGGAGACGGCTCGGGTGCAGTCCCCGATGGAAACGAGGCCTAAAAGTTCCCCGTTCTCCAAGACAGGAAGGTGGCGGCAGCGGCGCTCGGTCATGACCGCCATGGCCTCTCCCACGGAGGCCTGGGGCGTCACGTAGACGAGGTCTCTGGACATGACGTCGCCGACGGGGGTCGTCTTGGGGTCTCGCCCCGCGAGGATGACCCTCACCAGCAGGTCGCGCTCGCTGAAGATGCCCATCACGCGCTTATCGGCGATCACGAGGATGGCGCCGATGTGATCCTCGGCCATGGTGCTCGCGGCATCCCATACGGTAGTGGTGGGGGAGACGGAGTAGATCGTTGTGCCCTTTTCGTCGAGCAGGCGCTTCACCAGGTCCATGGGTTCTCCTCGAAGGTGCCCCCTGGGGCTGACCTTTCCAACATACGGAGCCTCGCGATTCTTCCTGTCCATGCCCATGCTAGAGATGGACGGTTCGGTCGTCAAGGGCGAAAGGCGAAAAGCGAAAGGCGAGGCGCAAAGAGCTGCGGGGCAGGGGTAGGGAGATTGAGGTGAGCCTGTGGCACCGCCCCGGCGTCACGGTCCCCCCTAGTCACCTAGTTTCCTAGTCCCTTAGTCACCTAGTTTCCTAGTTCCCTAGTCCCGAACAACGGGCTACCTCCGGATGGTTTCTACAGCGGGTCGTAGGCCTTGAGGAGCTCGATCCGGTACATGAGGGTTTTGTTCTGGCCCACGAAGTTGCCCTTGCCTTCCTTCCCATAAGCCAGCTCGGGGGGAATGATGAGGAGGCGCACGCCGCCCTCCTTCATGCCTCTGACCCCGACGCTCCACCCCTCGATGACCTGATCGCCGCCGATGACGAAGGAGGCCGGCCTGTTCCGGTCGTCGGAGCTGTCGATTTTCACGCCGTCCACCCAGCCGATGAAATTCACCGTGACGGTCCCGCCCTGTCTGGCTTCCTTGCCTGCCCCCACCTTGATGTCAACGTACTTGAGGCCCTTCTCTCCCGGGACGATCACGTCCTTGTCGGTGAGCTGTGGCGGCTTGGACGCCTCCTGGGCCTGCTGGATGGCGGCGTCAAGGCGGATCTTCTCCGCGGCCGCCTTTCTGGCCTGGAGTTCCTCCTGGTTCGGGCCGCAGGCGAGGGTGAGCAGGAGGATGGACGCCAGGGCTCCGGCGGTCAATAGGGGGGGGTGGGGCATGGGGGACTCCATGGGATGTCCAATGTTCAATGGCGAATGGCGAATGGCGAATGTTTAAGGAGAAACAGGGCGCACGGACCGAGTCGCTATTGCCCTACATTCCACATTTCACATTCACCATTCCACATTTCTGCTCTACTTCACGTACCACATCTCCCGCTGGGGCTTCGCGAGGTAGCGTGCGCCCTCGGCGGTGACCACCACGTCCTCCTCGAGGCCGATGGCGCCGAAGCCGGGCACGTTGAGGGAGGGTTCGAGCGTGAAGACCTGGTTTTCGGCCAGGGGGATGAAGGGCGTGTTCTTGTACCTCGCCCAGGCCGGCCCCAGGAGGCCTCCACCGTCGTGGACGTGGCGGCCGACCTGATGCCCGAGGGCGTGAGGGTACTCGGGGTAGCCCGCGCCGGTGACAATGGAGCGGGATAGGTTGTCAAGCTCGACGCCCTGCCTGCCCGGTGTGAGGATCTCGCCGGTCGAAACAATGGCCTTGACGATGGTGTCGAAGCCCTTCCGCGCGGCGTCGGGGGCCCGTTCTTCACCTGGCTTGAGAATGTACCAGGTACGCTGCATGTCAGAGGCATACCCGTCAACAAACACGCCCATGTCCACGTGCAGGAGGTCGCCGGGCTGAATGGGGTTGTCCGTAGCCGTGCCGTGGCCCATGCCCGCGCCCCGGTCCCCGGAGAAGACGAGGGTCTCGAAGCTCGGTGTGAGGCCCCGGTGGGCGATGCGGCCATTGACGAAATCGTAGACTTCCTTCTCCTTCAGACCCGGGCGGAGGAAAGCGTGGATTTCCGCGAGGATCTCCACGGTTATGTCCACGGCCCGTTGGATCGAGGCGATTTCGAGGGCCGATTTCTGAGAGATGAGGGCGCCGATGATGGACTCCGCGGAGATGATCTGGACGCCCGGGACGGCTTCCTTCAAGAGGCTCTCGAGGTGGAGAAATCGGCCGTGCGGGATGCCGTCGGCCGAGTCATCCTCTAGGGAGTAGTTCACCGCCACCCGCTTGGGATTGAGCGCCTTGAGATAGTTGAGGAAGGGTTCCTTGAAGTCCTGTACAAAGGTGATGACTTCCTTGAAGAGTCCCGATTCCTCGAAGTCCTGCTGGTCCAACCTTCCGCAGATGACAGTTGGCTTTCCCTCACGTGTGACCAGGATGGCGCTCTCCCAGGTGAAATGGCCTGGAGATATGTAGGAGAAGACCCGCTCGGCCCCGGAGCTGGTCTCCTGGACGAAAGTGACCCAAAGGTCCGCCCCCGTGGAGGGAAGCACCGCGGCGGCCTGCTTCAGCTTCTGTTCGACGATCTCTTTGGAAGCGAGGTTCTTGGCCATATGCGGCTCCTTATTTCGTCATGACCGCGAGGACGGGAACGCGAGATGCGAGATGCCAGCCGCTTCCCGATTCGCTCATTCAATGATGCCGCCAGAATAGGTTTTTGATGACGAGGGCCGCCATGGATGGGCTCTCGAGCATGCGGCGGCGGAGGTAGGCGATGGCGTCGTCCCAGTCGTTGGCGAAGGGGACATAGAGGCGCACCGTTTCCCCGGCGTCGCGCAGTTCCTTGATGATGTTGTCCCTCGGCACGCCCAGGAGCATTTGGAACTCGTAGCGGTCCTTGGGGATGCCCTTGTCCTTGAAGGCCTTCCAGGCCTTCCGGATGTACTCGTTGTCGTGGGTGCCGAAGCAGACGTAGTGGCCGCGCTCCAGGAGGGTGAGGCTCTCCTTGAGCATGGCCTCTTTCATTTCGCGCTTCTTAGTCATGGCGACGGGAGCGGGCACGTTGTAGATGCCGATGACCATGCGGATGTTGGCCCGGAGGCCGTCGAAGGCGTCCAGGTCCTTTTCGGTGCGGTAGAGCCTCGATTGCAGAACCGTCCCCAGGATGGGGTACTTGGGCTTGAGGTCCCTGTAGAGCTGGATCGTGAAGTCCGTGACGTCCGTGTCCTCCATGTCCACCGTGAGCCCGCGGCCGGCGGCCTGGCAGGCGGCGGCCATCTCCTCGATGTTCCGCCTGCAGAGGTCCGGGCTCACGTAATAGCCCCAGTGTCCCGGCTTGATGGAGATGGTGCAGTACGGTCGGCTCTTGACCGATTCCAGGGCGCGGAGGTAGGCGTCCACCGCTCCCCGAACCTTGGCCTCCGTCGTTTCCGCTTCCCCGAGGACATCCAGGGTGGTGTGGATGCCCTTTTCCTGGTACAGGCGGTCCGCGACGGCCAAGGCTTTCTCCAGAGAGTCCCCGGCCACGTAAGGGGCGGCGAAGATTCGCACGAGGCGTCCGGGGATCAGGTTCACGACGGCTTTCTTTGCGGCGTAGAAGGACATGGGCTTCTCCAAGAAGGTGGTCGGAGCAGCCGCTCCGGGAATGGAAGTATACCCCCTGCAAGGTGATGCGGTCAGACGATCAAGGCCCTAGATACGGCGGTGATGGGCCAATTCGCCCAGTAGGAGGGGGCAGAAACTTCCGGCTGACAATCTTGGGCCAAATGGCGCGAATGGACCCATCCAGGGAGTGGAGTGGGGTCCCTCTGTTTGAAAGGTCCGATGTGTTGCTCTATCCTGATATCTAAAATGATAGCCTCCATCTGGAGGGCGCTTCGGCTGCAGGCGGGAGCTCTCTGGGAGGGGGCGAAGGGGGACTCTGACATGTCGAAGATCCGTGCGTTTCGCGCCTACCGGCCCCGGCCCGAGCTCTCTGCCCGGGTGGCCAGCTTTCCCTATGACGTCATCAACTCGGAGGAAGCCCGCGCCCTCGCCCAAGGCAATCCGTACACGTTTCTCCACGTGGGCAAGCCCGAGATCGACCTGGACCCGTCGGTGCCTCTATACGACGAGCGGGTTTACGCCATGGGGAGGGAGAACCTCCACCGGATGATCAGGGAGGGCGTTCTCCTCCACGACGACAAGCCCTACCTCTACATCTACCAGCAGAAGATGGGAGACCACGTGCAGGCGGGGCTCGTGTGCCTCTGCTCCGTGAAGGAGTACGAGGAGGACCTCATCAAGAAGCACGAGTTCACGAGGAAGGACAAGGAGGACGACCGTACCCGGCATGTGGCCACCCAGAACGCCAACGCCGAGCCCGTCTTCCTGACTTATCAGGCGCGGAAGGACATCGACCAGATCGTGGACTGGGTCCGGGCGGAGAAGCCCCTCTACGACATCGTCACCGATGACGGCATCGGCCACACGGTCTGGCGGGTGGACAACGACGAGTGGCGAAGCCATTTGGAGACCCTCTTCGCCCAGGTGCCGGCCCTCTACGTGGCCGACGGCCACCACCGCACGGCCGCCGCCGTCCGCACGGGCCAGGCGCTGCGCCAGAAGAGCGCCACGCACACGGGGCAGGAGCCCTTCGAGTACTTCATGGCCGTCGTGTTCCCCCACGACCAGCTCCAGATCATGGATTACAACCGGGTCGTCAAGGACCTCAACGGCCTTTCGCGAAACGGCTTCGTGGACAAGGTCGTGGAGCGCTTCAAGGTCAAGGTGGGGGACAGCCCAAAACCGAAGGCTCCTCGGCATTTCGGCATGTTCCTCGAGGGGCATTGGTACGAGCTCGAGGCCAGAGAAGGCACCTATCCCGCCGACGATCCCGTGAAGGGGCTGGACGTTTCCATCCTCCAGGACAACCTCCTCGCGCCCATCCTGGGAATCACCGACCCCCGCACCGATAAGCGCATCGACTTCGTAGGCGGCATCCGGGGCACGAAGGAGCTGGAGAAGCGGGTCGGCGAGGGGTGGGCCGTGGCCTTCTCCCTCTTCCCCACGTCCCTGGACCAACTCATGGCCGTGGCGGATTCGGGCCAGGTCATGCCGCCGAAATCCACCTGGTTCGAGCCCAAGCTCCGCAGCGGGCTCCTCGTCCGGTTGATAGAGGATTAAACCTTAACCGCTAAGGCGCGAAGGGCGCTAAGAAAGGACATAAGAATAATCTTGTCTTTGATAATCTTTCTTGGCGATCTTGGCGTCCTTAGCGGTTCAATGTTTCTTCTTGGAGGCAAATGATGAAAATCCTGATTGCTGATGCGTTCGACGCGGCGTTGCCGGGACGCCTGGCCCAATTCGGAGAGGTGTTTGACGACATGGGAAGGCTGGGGGAGGCGGAAGTGCTCCTCGTACGATCCAAGACGAAGGTCACCAAGGACATGATCGAGAAGACCCCAAACCTCAAGCTCGTCATCCGGGGCGGGGTTGGGCTGGACAACGTGGACAAGGAAGCCTGCAAGGCCCGTGGAATAGAGGTCATGAACACCCCCAAAGCCTCATCCGTGGCCGTGGCGGAGCTGGCCATGGCGCTCATGATAGCCGTGCCCAACCGCCTCATCGAGGCCCACAACAGCATGGCCGAGGGCAAGTGGCTCAAGAAGGAACTCAAACGCACGGAGCTCTACCAGAAGACCCTGGGGCTCCTGGGCATCGGCCTCATCGGGACGGAAGTCGCCAAGCGAGCAAAAGCCTTCGGCATGAAGGTCATCGCCTTCGACCCCTTCGTCCTCAACCACGACGTGGCCATACTCAAGCCCAGCATGGACGACGTGCTCAAGGAGGCGGACTACATCAGCGTCCACACACCCCTCACGGACCAGACCAAGGGCATGCTCAACAAGGCCGCCTTCGCCAAGATGAAAAAGGGCGTCGTCATCGTGAACACGGGGCGCGGCAAGGTGATCGTGGAGGATGATCTCGTGGAAGCCCTCAAGTCCGGCCAGGTTGGCGCCTACGCCACGGACGTCTGGTATTCCGATCCCCCCGACCCCGCATGTCCCATCCTCAAGGCGCCCAACGTCGTCATGGCCCCGCACATCGGCGCCTCCTCCAAGGAGAACCTCCTGAGGATCGGTGACATCGTCGTGGACATCCTGAAGCAAAGATAGAGTGAACGGGCCAACGAAACGACGAGCCAAGGGAGGATCGAGTCAACAGATGAACGAATCAACGGGTCAAAGAGGGTCTGGGATATGTTTCGCTGGCTCGTTGGCTCTTTGGCTCGTTGGCTCTCGCCAGCGAAGCTGCAAAAAAATCTGCCCATAGGAGGAAGCGATGGCAAAACGAAGGATCAACGCCTCCGCCGGTCCCGCGAGACTGGCGCTGCCCATCCTGCTGCTCGTGGCCCTGCTCCTGGGCACGCTCATTCAGGCCGCGGCCAAAGAAACGCGGTATGCCAAGGTCGAGAATCAGACCAACGATGTCATTTTCGTCACTTACAAAGAGGTGGTCGCGGGGAACCCGGCCAAGGTCCAGATCCAGCTCTACCCGGGCGAGTTGCGGCGCCTCGACCTCACCCGAGTCGAGGGCGAGGTCTGTGCCTGGGGAGGTAAGGAGTACGAACCCACCAAGAAGATCGATTGCCGGAGCCTCACGCCCGGGGACACGTGGACCATACACTAGAGACAGGATCGCTAAGGGAGAACGCACATGGCTAAACGGGTAATCAACTTCTACGCGGGCCCAGCGGGCCTGCCGCTGCCGGCCCTGGAGCGGGCGCAGGCCGAGCTTCTTGATTTCGAGAACACGGGTATGTCGGTCATGGAGATCAGCCACCGCGCCAAGGAGTACGAGGCGGTCCACAACGAGGCCATCGCCCTCACCAAGGAGCTGCTCGGCATCCCCGACAACTACAAGATCCTCTTCCTCCAGGGCGGCGGCCACCTGCAGTTCGGCATGCTCCCCATGAATCTCCTCTACAAGGAGCGGAAGGCGGACTACATCTCCACCGGCTCCTGGGCCGATAAGGCCTACAAGGAGGCCAAGATCGTCGCGGGGGACAACGCACGGCTCATCGCCTCCACCAAAGAAGAGAAGTTCGCGCGCCTGCCCCGCAAGGACGAGATGAAGGTCAACTCCGACAGCGCGTACGTCCACTTCACCACCAACAACACGGTGGAAGGAACCCAATTCAAGTCCTTCCCCGAGGCGGGCAACGTGCCGCTGGCGTGCGACATGTCCTCCGACTTCATGTGGCGCCCCTTCGACATCAGGCCCTTCGGCTTCATTTACGCGGGCGCTCAGAAGAACCTGGGGCCCTCGGGCGTGACCGTGGTCATCATCCGCGACGACGTCCTGAACCAGTGCCTCGACAAGGAGCTCCCGAGCTACCTCCGTTACCGCATCCACGCGGAGAAGAACAGCCTCTACAACACGCCGCCCACCTTCGGCATCTACATCCTGCGCAACGTCCTCGCCTACAACAAGTCCATCGGCGGACTCGATGCCATCTACAAGAACAACCTCAAGAAGGGCGAGCTGCTTTACGGCTGCATCGACAAGCACGCGGGCTTCTACAAGGGCTTCGTGTCCGTCAAGGAAGACCGCTCCTACATGAACGCCGATTTCTTCCTCCCCACCGAAGACCTCACCGCCGCCTTCGTTTCCGATGCCAAGAAGAACGGCATGGTGGGGGTGAAGGGCTACCGCGACATCGGCGGCATCCGCATCTCCATGTACAACGCCGTCACCGTGTCCAACATCGAGACCCTCGTGGCTTTCATGGAGGAGTTCGTCAAGAAGAACGGCTAGCATTCAGCTGTCAGCCATCAGCTGTCGGCTTTTGGCGACTCACGAGGGCGGGCCTTCGGGCCCGCCTTCTTCTATTTGGGTCGAGGGGCTGGCCTTTTGTGTCAGTTCAGGGGCAATATGGTGTCAGGAAATGGATGCTTGCTGGAGGGGGACATGCGAAAGGGCATATCGGTGGTCTGCGTTTCGACGCTGTGTGTAGCGCTTTCCCTTGGCGCGGTGGCCGGGACCGTCGTGGTGACTTCGCCGGGCGACTCCGGGCCGGGGTCCCTCCGGCAAGCCGTGGCGGATGCCCGGCCGGGCGACGTCATCCGGTTCTCCCCGGAGATTTCGAGGATCGAATTGAGCAACGGGGAGATCGTCGTCGACAAGGACATCGAGATTCGCGGGCCGGGCGCACAATCGCCCTCCGAACAGTTCGTCATCGACGCCAACGGATCTTCGCGGGTCTTTCACGTGACTGGACCCGTTGGCGGGGTCATGCCGGTCGTCGTGTTGAGCGACCTGGCCCTGACTGGGGGCCGGGTGGAGGGAGAGGACGGGGGTGGCCTTTTGAACGAGGGCGCCCTCAACCTCCTGCGCTGCTCCATCTACGGGAACTCGTCCTTCCGAGGCCCTGGCGGGGGTGGGAACGGCGGAGGAGTAGCCAACGCGGGGACCCTCAAGATCGAGGCCTCCACGATCTACGACAACAAGGCCTACGCAAGAGCCGGAGGCGAGGGCGGCGGGAACGGGGGAGGCATCTGCAATTCGTGGGGAGGGAAAGCCGCCGTGGTTCCCGAGCTGTTCCTCTTCAACAGCACGGTCTCCGGAAACGAGGCCGGGGCCCTCGTGGCCGGGCGGGCTGCCGAGAAGGTCCA
>JAKAJA010000309.1 GCA_021814085.1 Acidobacteriota bacterium
TGGGAAGAAAGCCCTTGACCCGCGGCCCCGCCTCTGTTCCCATAGGGGCGGGGAGGCCCGATTCGTGAAATCCTCTGAGAAATGGATGGTGGCGGCCGTATTTGGCGCGCTCGGCATCGTGCTCCTGTGCCTCGTTTGCATCGTGGGGGTCATCCTCTTCCCCTTGCGCTGGTGGTCTCAGGGTGGGGCGGCGGGGGTGGCGAAGGAGTATCTTGCCAAGAGCCCAGTCGTTGTGGGCAAGCTCGGCGCGGTCAAGGAGTTCGGCCGCTTTCCCAGCGGTTCCGAGTCCATCGTCAATGGCGTGGGTACGGCCCACTTCATCATATCGATCAAAGGCGCAACGGGTGATGGGTCGGCGGCCGTGGACCTGGCCAAGAAGTCAGGTGAGGCGTGGAAGGTGATCTCGGGGACCCTGACAGTGAATGGGGATTCCTACCCCCTCGACGACCAATCTCCGGCGGTGGCGCAGCCCACGGCTCCGGATACTCAGGACGAATCACCCCCCGACCAGGACAAGGCGCCCCGCGACACGTAAGGCCAGCCCCGAGGGGGCCGGCGCCTAGATGCCTTCCTCTAGCCGTCGCGTGAGACGGGCTGTAGCTCGATTTTGAGCCGGTAGGTCTGGCCACCGATTTCAATGTCCGCTTCAAGGCTCTGGCCGGGCCTGAGTCGGAGGTGGGGCAAAGGTGGTTCCTCCGTCGAAGACCGCGGTTCCGCGTGGACATCCACGAGGGCCGATCGGGCGCCCGGCTCCGCCTCCGTGATGCTCTCAAGGAAGACCGTCTCCGCCCCGGTCTCTTCCTGCAAGACCGCGGCGGCCAATCCCCCGGTTCCATCCAGCGCGAAAAGGACGTCCTCCTCTTTGCCGGGCTCGGAGAACAACCATTCGGGGTCCCGCCCCTTGGCGGGGGGAAGCGAGCCCGCCTCCAATTGGACGGGCGGCGGAAAAGAGGCGGCGATTGCGGGCGTCCCGGCAGGGTCCACGATGAGGTCATCCCCCGTGTCTAGGCCCAATTCGGGTTCCGCATTTTGAAGGAGGAGCGGCTCGGAGATGTCCACGGGGATCACTTCATTCCCTCCCCCCCGAGCGGGGGCCATGGCCTGCTCCTGCTCATCCGGAGACCTTACGATCCCCTTGTCCACCAAGTTCTTCAGCACCAGCCGGATGGCCGCCCTCAGGGTGTCCTCCACCCCGATTCCCTCGCTCGCCACGGCCTCGAAGAATGGGGCGTTGTTGGGGTTGAGGTCCCTGTCCAAATCATCTATGGATAGAAGGTCGCCCAGGTCACGCTTGTTATACTGGATCACCAGGGGCACATCTTCGACTTTATGTCCGTTGCCATCGAGGTGCTCGTACAGTTGTCGCACGGACTCCATGTTGGCTTCGGCCATGCTTCGTTGGCTGTCGGCCACGAACACCACGCCGTCGCACCCTTTCAGGACCCGCCGTCGCGTCTCCTCGTAAAAAACCTGCCCCGGGACGGTGTAGAGCTGCACGCGAATCTTGATCCCCCTCATGGTCCCCAGGTCCATGGGCAGGAAGTCGAAAAAGAGGGTGCGGTCCGCCTCCGTGGACAGGGTGAGCATCTTGCTGTGATGCTCGTCCTCGGAGTTCTCGTAGATGAATTTCAGGTTGGTGGTCTTGCCGCAGAGGCCCGGCCCGTAATAGACGATCTTGGCCGTGAGTTCCCGGGTTACGTAATTCAGGAGTGCCATGGGTCGCCCCCCGGGGAGAACTTTGGGCCTGTCCGCGATTGGTGTGCTTCGTCCGAAGTCGCGGCCAAGCTCTCAGCCCAGAATGTCCTCCAGGGCCGTCTCCTCCGAGGTGTAGATCTTGAAGACCTGGTCGAGCCGGGTCAGCTGGAGGAGCTTGACGAGTGTATCGTTGGGGTTTACAAGCCTCAGGCGTTTTCCCGAATCCTGGAACCGACTGAGGTACCCCACGAGCTCGCCCAGCCCCGTCGAATCCATGTAGTTGATGTTCTCCAGGTCGAGGACGACCCCTTCGACCTTTTCGTCCGCCAAGAGTTTCGACAGCTCATCGCTCAGCCTCTCGGCCGACTCCCCGAGCCGGACCTCGCCGGTGATGTCGAGGAGGATGATGGTGTTGTCGATGACCTTCTTGACGATCTTCATGGAGACTGGTCCTCCTGAACCTTGTCCAGCGTGAAGGGCCCCGTGACCTGCTGTCCGGAAGACAGGTCGTAGCTGTACCATGTTCCTTTGACGGTGACCCGATCTTTCGACACCGCCCCTTCCAGGCGCCCCATCTTCCCGAAGGTGGCGTCGATGCGCTCCAGGACGATCTGGTCCTTCACGAAGAGGCCCTGGAGGCTCCCCGATTGGCCGTTTTCCAACCTGTAGTCGCCCGTCAAGATGGTCCCGTTCTGCGAGATGTAGAAATCGCCCCGCGTGCCGGCGGGCATGAGGGTCACATTCCAATGGCCTTCCATCACCTGCCGGCTTCTGTCGAGCGAGGACTTGACCCTGTCCAGCTCGGACTGGAGTCCCGCAATTTCATTGGTGTCTTCTTGAATGGACTGGAGGAGCAACACCCGTTGCGCCAGGAGGTTCTGCACGCGCACGGTCCGCTTGAGCATCTCGCCCAGCCTTTCGGGCGTAGCGGAATCTCCGTCCACGGCCACTTGGGTCGTGGCAGTCATGGCTTCCCGCAACTGCGTATCGAGCTGCGAGAGTGTATTGGACTTGCTTTTCAAGATCGCCCTTCGGGCCGATAGCAATGTGTCCAGAGTGACTTGGCGCACCCGGTTTGCCTCGACCGTTCCGTCCGCCGCGGGACAGGCCAGGGCAAACGCCATTAGGGCGAGAAGGATCCAGAGCGGGCGCCTCCGCCGATCTTCCATTGTCCAAATGTAGCATGCTCCGTTCCCTGCGGCAAGCGCGGCCCATCCCGCCTCGGCCGGTGTGGTACTTTAGTGGCGAAGGAGTTACACCATGCCATCCGAGCCCGCGGTCCTGGTGGGAGTGAGCCTCCCACACCTCCCCCATCACAGGGTCGAGGAATACCTGGACGAACTCTCCGCCCTGGTGGACTCCGCGGGAGGAGAGGTCCACCACCGGGTCATTCAGGCAAGGGACAGACTCGACGCGGCCACCTACGTGGGCAAGGGCAAGGCGGAGGAGATCGCCGCTCTCTGCAAGGCCGAGGGAATCAAGCTGGCGGTTTTCGATGACGAGCTTTCACCGGCCCAGATAAGGAACCTGGAGAAGATCATTGGCGCGAGGGTCTGCGACCGGACTTCGGTCATCCTTGACATCTTTGCCCGGAGGGCCCGCACCCGTGAGGCGCGGACCCAGGTGGAACTCGCCCAATACACGTACCTCCTGCCCCGGCTGACCCGGGCTTGGTCACACCTCTCGCGCCAGGCGGGCGGCATCGGCACGAGGGGCGTGGGCGAAACCCAGCTCGAGACGGACCGCCGCGTCATCCGAAAGCGCATTGCCCTCCTGACGGAGGAACTGAAGCACATCGCCGCCCACCGCGAGGTCCAGGCCAGGCGACGCCGCGACACATTCGAGGTCGCGCTCGTGGGGTACACCAACGCGGGGAAATCTTCCCTCATGAACCGCCTGACGGCGGCCAAGGTCAAGGTGTAGGACCGCCTCTTCGCCACCCTGGACACGACCTTCCGCCGAATGCCCTTTCAGGGATTGCAGCAGGAAGTCCTCCTGATAGATAC
>JAKAJA010000310.1 GCA_021814085.1 Acidobacteriota bacterium
AGTTGCTTCTCCTCCCTGCTCCCTGCTTCCCGCTCCCGATTTTCCCCCAGACGCCTCGCGCGTCCGAACCGAGGAGTGACCCATGTCCGACTACCGCATCGAAAAGGACTCCATGGGCGAAGTCAATGTGCCGTCCCACGCGTTGTGGGGAGCCCAGACCCAGCGGGCGGTGGAGAACTTCCCCATCAGCGGGCGCCCCATGCCGCCGCGGGTGATCCACGCCTTTGGCCGCGTCAAGGGCGGCGCGGCCCTCGTGAACAAGGAGAAGGGATCTCTGGAGCCCCACGTGGCCGACGCCGTCATCCAGGCCGCGAGAGAAGTGGCGGAAGGTAAGCTGGACGGCCACTTCCCGGTGGACGTCTACCAGACGGGCTCGGGAACCTCCTCCAACATGAACGCCAACGAGGTCATCGCCAACCGTGCCATACAGATCCTCGGAGGCGTTCTCGGAAGCAAGTCCCCCGTCCATCCCAACGACCACGTGAACATGGGACAGTCCAGCAATGACGTGGTCCCCACGGTCATCCACCTGGCGGCCCTCCAGGCCATCGAGCACGACCTCCTGCCCGCCCTGCGCCACCTGGGCGAGGCCTTGGAGGAGAAGGCCCGCGCCTTCGACCCCATCGTGAAGATCGGCCGGACCCACCTCCAGGATGCCGTGCCCGTGAGGCTCGGACAGGAGTTCTCCGGGTACGCCCAGCAGGTGCGCAACGGCATCCGCCGCGTGGAGGGCGCGAAGCCCGCCCTGTGCGAACTGGCCCTGGGCGGGACGGCCGTGGGGACGGGGCTCAACGCCGCACCCGGCTTCTCCGAGGCGGTCATCGCCCACCTCGCCCGGGAAACGGGCCTGCCCCTGAGGCAGGCGCCCAACCTCTTTGAGGCCCTCGCCGCCCAGGATGCCGTCGTGGAGGCGAGCGGGGCGCTGCGCACCGTGGCCGTGAGCCTGACCAAGATCGCCGAGGACATCCGGTGGCTCGGTTCCGGCCCCCGCTGCGGCCTGGGCGAACTGGTGATCCCCGACCTCCAGCCCGGCTCGTCCATCATGCCCGGCAAGGTGAACCCCGTCATGTCCGAAATGATGGTCATGGTGTGCGCCCAGGTCCTGGGCAACGATCTCACCGTGGCCGTCGCGGGTCAGGGCGGACACTTCGAGCTCAACACCATGCTCCCCGTCATGGCGGCCAACCTCCTGGATTCCGTCTCCATCCTCGCCGCCGCCTGCCGGACCTTCGCGGACCGGTGCGTGAGGGGCCTGGCCGCGGACGAGGCGCGCTGCGAGGAGATGGTGGAGCGGAGTTTGGCCATGGTCACCGCCCTCGCGCCCGTCATCGGGTACGACGCCGCAGCGGCCCTGGCGAAAGAGGCCCACGCCTCCGGGCGGACGATCAGGGAGCTCTGCGAGGAGAAGAACATCCTGCCCAAGGAACAACTGAAGAGACTCCTCGATGCACGCGCCATGACGGGGGAGTGAGGGGATGGGGCGAGACGCGAAACGCAAGACGCAATAGGCGAAATGCGAAAAGCGTCAAGCGAGTGTTCGCGGTCGGCGACCGCTCCCACAGGGATCGGGCTGTGCCGAAAGTGGTGGGAGCCGTCGCTGACGGCGAAAGGGGTTGCTTCATCCCCCGAGCATCGGCCTCTGGGGAGGCCTCCTGCGAGAGGCATCGTGAATTGGGAAGAGGCGTCAGGCGTCAGGAGTCAGGCGGAAGGCGGATGTCCGATGTCGGATGTCGGAAGGCGCGAGGCGGAAGGCGTGAGCCGTTAGCGGAAGGGGATGAACCAGGCGAGCGACGTGCTTCTTGTCCGCTCACCGCTGACCGCTCGCATCTAACGTCTCGCGTCTCGCGTCTCGCGTCTCGCCCTTTCTATTCGATTCGCCTTCCGCCTCCTGCCTTCCATCCGCCCCCTTCCCGTCCACCGCCACCCAAGGTAAGCTATCCCACTCAACTTTCTCGGAGAGGGGAGACCCATGGACGAGAAGCCCCAGAGCAACCTGGAACTGGTCGAGGCCCGGGAACGCGATTGGCTCAACAACATCTATAAAGGCGGTCGGGAGGCCGAACTCACCTTCCGCTCCATCGTCCTGGGCGCCCTCATCGGCGCCATCATGTGCCTCTCCAACCTCTACGTGGGCTTCAAGGCGGGCTGGAGTCTGGGGGTCACCATCACGGCGGCCATCATGGCCTTCGCCATCTTCAAGGCCCTCAGGGTCGCCCTGCCGTTCCTCGTCAAGCGGGACATGGGGATACTGGAGAACAACGCCCTCGTGACCATGGCGGCGGCCTGCGCCTTCATCGCCTCCGCGGGGCTCTCGAACGCCGTCCCGGCCCTCACCATGTTCTCGGGGCGCACCCTCCCCACCTGGCAGCTCGCCCTGTGGGTCGCGTCCATCCTCTTCCTTGGCCTCTTCATGGCCATCCCCATGAAGCGCCAGATGATCAACGTGGAGAACCTGAAGTTCCCCACGGGGTTCGCCACCTCCGAAGTCTTGAAGGGCATGTACGCCGAGGGCGGTGACGCCATCCAGAAGGCCCGCGCCCTCTTCGGGGCGCTGGGGGTGGGCCTGATCATCGCCTGGTGCCGGGACGGGGTCATCGGCGTGCCCAAACGGGCGGCCGGACACTTCGTGAAGGAGCTGGGGATCCTCCAGTGGAACCGCTGGCTGCCCTCCATCCCGTCCACCCTGATCCCGGCCTCCTGGTCCGCCATGGGGATTCCCCTGGCGCGCCTCACCCTCTCCTTCGAGGGGAGCCTCATCATGGTCGGGGCGGGGGCCATCATGGGTATCCGGGCGGGAGTGAGCCTCCTCCTCGCGGCCGTTTTGGGATACGGTGTCCTGGCCCCCATCTACATCGCCAAGGGGGACATCCCCCACGACGCCCCGGCCGTGTTGGCGGCCGACGGGTTCGAAAAGTCGGCCCACGTTCAGGCGGCCGCGGACATCGCTTTTCCCGTGACCATCCAGGCGGGGCAGACCCTGGCCTTCTCCGTGGAGGAGTCGGGGCAGGCGCCCAAGCTCATCGCCAGTACCTGGCAGTCCCCTGTCACATTTAAGAAAGCCTCCGCCCTTCTGGCTACCCTGAACGGGCCCCATCAGGCCGACGGGTCGCCCAACCCCTTCGCGGGGGTCGTGACTTTTTCCATCGACAAGGGGAGCAACCGCCTGGAGGCGCGAACCGTCGGCACACTCGCGAATGAGACGGTCCTGAGCGCGGTTCCCGGAACGAGGGACCCGGCCCTCTCCTTCCATCCGGGCGACAGCGGCCGCGCCCTCCATTTCCCCGTGACCATCCCGGCGGGGACCAGCCTCGCCTTCGCCGCGGGCCAGATGACGGGGCCCCGGACCGACCTGGTCAAGGAGAACCTCGCCTTCACGTGGAAGGAGGCCGCCACCTATGCCGATGACAAGGCCCTCTTGGCTGCCCTCGGCGCGGACAAGCTCCCCGATGGTGTCCCCAACCCCCTCTTCGGTAAGGTGAGCTTCACCATGCAGCACGGCCACCTCCAGGCACGGGCGGACCATATGCGGCAGTGGGATGCCGAACTCGAGGTCGCGGATGGCCCCGGCGCGGCGCTGCTCGGCTTCATGCCGGGCCAGCACCAGCGCGTGCCCTACGGCGGATTCAAGAACATCGTCCGGTGGCTCATGTGGCCCGGCGTTGCCATGATGGTCACCGCCGGCCTCCTGGGAGATCGG
>JAKAJA010000311.1 GCA_021814085.1 Acidobacteriota bacterium
TTGAGATCCTTGGGCCCGGAAGTGACGACCGCCTCGCCCGCGTCCACCCCGGACATGATCTCCATCTCCGCGCCGCGGGGTTCCCCCGCGCCCACGGACCGCTTCTGCAGGCGGCCATCCTTCACCACGAAGACGACCTTCTTCGGGCCGTCATCGCGAACCGCTTCCCTGGGCACGAGGCACTTGGGCACGGGCGCCCCCGCGGGGCGCTCGCCCTGGAGGAAGGCCACCTTCACACCCATATCGGGGAGGATCTTGGGGTCCAGCTTGTCGAACCCGATGCGGACCTTCACCGTGGCCTTCTGCCGGTCCGCCGTGGGGATGATGGTCCGGACCGAGCAGGGGATCTTCCATTCTGGGTAAGCGTCGAGGGTCGCCTCGACCTTTTGGCCGGGGAGGACCTTGGCGATGTAGGACTCATTCACGTCCACCTCGATTTCGAGGGAGGCCATGTCCACTACGGTGGAGATGCCCGTCCTCGTGAAGCCGCCCCCCGCGGAGATGGGGGAGACCATCTCTCCCGACTGGGCGTCCTTGGAGACGGCGATCCCCGTGAAGGGGGCGCGCACCGTGCAATTGTCGATGTCCCTCTGGGATATGGCCATGCGGGCCTCGGCGGCTTTGACCTGGGCCTTCGAAACGGAGAGCTGGGATTTGAGGGAATCGCGGGCGGCCAGGGCGTGGTCCAGGGACTGCTGGTCGATGTAGCCGCTCTTCTGGAGATCCCGCGTTCGGACGAGGGTGGCCTCGGCGTCCTTGAGGTTGGCCTCGAGGCCGGGGATGGCGGCCTTGGCGGCGTCCCGGTCGGCCTTCGCCGCGGAGTAGGCGGCCTGCGCATCGGAGTCGTCCAGGCGCGCGAGGACCTGGCCCTCCTCCACGTGCATCCCTTCCTCCACGAGGATCTCTTTCACTCGGCCCGTGATCTTGGCGGCAACCGTGGAGCGGCGGCGGGGGGTGACATAGCCGCTGGCGTTGAGGACCGTGAGAGACTCCTCGCTCCCGGCGGCCCTTGCCTGGGCCACCTGGACCTCGGCCTTCCGGCCCGCCAGGACGAGGAGCAAGAAGAGCACCACAACGGCTGCGCCTCCGCCGATCCAGATCCAGCGCCGCCCCCCGCCGCCCAGGACGCCCCTAGCCGCAGGATCGATCCTCAGGGCGGACAGGTCCGCCCGTTTGTCTCCCGTATCACCGGCCATTCCCTCCTCCTCCACTCCGATGCTGAAAAAGCCGTACTTGTGTCAGAACGCCCAGAAAGCGGGGAAAGTTTCACCCGGAATGGGCCGTGAATCAGGCGAGGCGCGTACCGGGGGGTATCATCGACCTGATGCCGTCTCCAAGCTTCATCCATCGAGAGGCCCGGCCGGTCGGACGCCGCTCCTTTGCGGCAGTCAATCCTGGGAGGCCAGCTTCTTCAGGGCCTCGATCTGGGTCCTGTCGCCCATGACGACGAGGAGGTCCCCGGCCTCCATACGCCGGTCCTTCGATGGGTTGAACTCGAGGTGCTGTGCGTCCCCGCCGGCGGCCATGAGGAGAACCCCCGTGCGGGCCGAGAGGTCGGCCTCGCCCACGGCCTTGCCGTCCAGCGGTGATCCCGGTGCCAGTTGCACCTCCTCCACCCGCAGGCTCCCGTCACGCTCCCTCAGCATGACGTCCAGGAAATTCACCACGTTGGGGCGGATCATCTGGGAGGCCATCCGCATTCCCCCGATGACGTGCGTGAACACGACGCTGTCCGCCCCCGCGCGGATGAGTTTGTCCTGGGCGCTCTCCTCGTCCGCCTTAGCCACGATGCGCAGGTTGGGGTTGAGGGCGCGGGCCGAGAGGACGACGAAAAGGTTGTCCTTGTCCGCGGTGAGGGCACTCAGGAGACCCACGGCCCGGCGCACGCCCGCCGCCTCGAGGACCTCGTCGCTGGCCGCGTCCCCCTGCATGGCCAGGACGGCGGGGTGCCTCTCGCGCCACTCCTCCAGGTGGGGCATGTCCCGGTCCACGATCACCACCTTGTGGCCCGTCTTGATGAGTTCGGTCATGATGCAGGTGCCCACCCGGCCTGCCCCACAGATGATGAAATGGCCGGATAGCTTCCCGATCTGCTTGTCCATCTTGGACCTCCGGAGGTAGTCCACGAGCTCGCCCTCCACGACGAGCGCCGTGAGACTCGATACGCCGTACAGGATCACGCCCATGCCCCCCATGATGAGGGCCACCGTGAACCATCGCCCCGCCGAATCCAGCCGGTGGACCTCCCCGAAGCCCACGGTGGCGACCGTGATGACGGTCATGAAGGAGGCATCTTCGAAATCCCACCCCTCGATGACCATATACCCGGCGACGCCGATGCCGTAGACCATGAGGAGGAGGGCGATGGAAAGGGCGAGCTTTTTCAGGGCGGGGGATGTCACGAAGTGGCGCGCCATGGATTAAGTCTACACCAGGGACCGGCTCTCGTGTAGGATGGGTCGCGGGCGGATCCTTGCCGCCCCGGGTACGGCCTGCTATCCTCTTGCACTTAACGGGCGGCTGAGAAACTCGCGACGTACGGGAGTTTTTCAGAAGCCTGTTTAAGGAGGTTCCCATGTCCACGGTGATCCGCCTCGCCCACAGCCCCGACAGCGACGACGCCTTCATGTTCTATGCCCTGGCCACGGGGTGCATCGACACGGAGGGCATCACCTTCGTCCATGAGATGGCCGACATCCAGAGCCTGAACGAGAGGGCCCTCAAGGCGGAGCTTGAGGTGACGGCTATCTCCTTCCACGCCTACGCCCACCTCGCCGACACGTACATGCTCCTCCCCCACGGCGCCTCCTTCGGGGACGGCTACGGGCCCATGGTCATCGCCAGGGAGCCCATGCCCCTGGAGGCCCTGAAGGGGATGACCGTGGCGGTGCCGGGCAAGATGACCACGGCGTACCTGGCCCTGCAACTCGTGGAACCGGACTTCGAGCCCGTCTTCATGGACTTCGACCGCATCGTCCCCGCCGTGAAGGCCGGGGAAGTCCCCGCCGGGCTCATCATCCACGAGGGGCAGCTCACCTACGCGCGGGAGGGCCTGCACCTCATCGTGGATACGGGGGTTTGGTGGAAAGATCGCACGGGACTCCCCCTTCCCCTGGGGGGGAACGCCATCCGCAAGGACCTGGGGCCGGAGCTGGTGGCCAAGGCCAGCCGCCTCCTGGGGGCCAGCATCGAATACGGCCTGGCCCACCGGAAGGATGCCCTCGACTACGCCCTGCGGTTCGGCCGGGGGCTCTCGCGCCAGGACGCGGACGTCTTCGTGGGCATGTACGTCAACGACTGGACGAGATCCTACGGCCCCAGAGGGCGGGAGGCCGTCCAGCGCCTCCTGGACGAGGCCTTCTCCCGGAAGCTCATCCCCCACATGGTTACGGCCGAGTTCGCTCCGTAAAGCAGCGGGGAGCGGGGAGCGGGGAGCGGGGAGCCGTGGGGAAGGGAAGCGCCACGACCGGGTCGGCCCGGCGGGCCGTCACAAACGGTTGACAGGCCTCCGCATCCCCCCCGATAATCAATTAGGGTGGCCCATGAAGACGAAGATCCTGCTGGTCGAGGACAACAATGCCATGCGTAACCTCGTGGCCACGGCCCTCGACCAGCACCTCGACGTGGACGTCTACGAGGCGGAAAACGGGTTCGCCGCCCTGAAACTCATCCCCGACAACGACTTCCAGCTCATC
>JAKAJA010000312.1 GCA_021814085.1 Acidobacteriota bacterium
CAGACTTTGAAGAAATCCAGGTTCGGTAACGCGCTCAGGCGTGGGTTGCCTTGTGGCGGACTTTACGCCGTCTGGCTCAGCAGCTCCCGCATCTTCTTCTCGTTCGCCAGCGCTTTGATGATGCACTTCACGGCGAACCTGAATTCGTGGGACACAATACCGATCTGAAAGACGCTGAGACTCAGCCAGGTAGGGTAGACAGCGTTCCTTCGCTGTCTACCAGGTGCTGGTTCGTTCCCTTCTTTTGGTGGAGGCTCGCCCGCCTTCGGCGGGCTCGGCTCCACCCTACGCGGCTGCAACTCGGAGGTGGGAGGGAATCGGTCTGTCGACCGGTCGCCATACTTCAGCGGGGTTTGATGGAGTAGGCGGAGGCGTTGGGGAGGGGCGCGGCTTCGAACTTGATGTGCTCGCCAAAGCCTAATCGCTCCCTGTTCTCCTCGATGTAGCGCACGACCTCTGGGGAGGCGGTCACCACCGCGGGCCGCGACGGTTTGACGCCCGCGAGGGCGCCCGTGATCTGCTGGGCGATCCGCCAGGGGGCTGGCACCCGGCCCCGTCCGTCGCAGCAGGGACAGACCCCCGTCATGACGCGCTCGAGGCTGCGGTGGCTCCGCTTCCGGGTCATTTCCACGAGGCCGAACTCGCTGATATTCAGGATGCGCGACTTGGCGCGGTCCGTCTTGAGGACCTCGTTGAGCTTCGCCACGAGGGCCTCGCGGTGGGCCTTCTTGGTCATGTCGATGAAATCGATGACGATGATGCCGCCCAGGCTCCGAAGGCGGATCTGTCGGACGATCTCCTCCACCGCCTCCATGTTGATGGTGAAGGCCGTCTCCTCGAGGGACTTCTTCCCCGTGTAGCGGCCCGAGTTCACGTCGATGGCCACCAAGGCTTCCGTGGACTGGAGGACGATGCATCCTCCCGAGGGGAGCCACACCCTCGGGCGGAGGGCCTTGTCCAACTCCTGCTGGACGCGAAAGTGGTCGAAGAGGGGAACGGAGCCGTCGGTCCAGGTGCGGATGCGCGCCGGGTTGAGGCCCAGGGTGTCCATGAGCTCTCTGCAACGCCGCGCGATGTCCTCATCGTCCGTGATGACCGTGCCCTCGCCCCGCAGGAGGATTTCCCGCACGGCGCGCCCAACCAGGTCGGCTTCCTGATGAACGAGGGCGGGCGCCTCCACGTGATGGGTCTTGAGCCGGACCAGGGACCACAGGTCGGCGAGGGCCTGCATCTCGCCGGCGAGTTCCTCCTCCGCCACACCCTCCGCCGCCGTCCGGACGATGAACCCGCCCACGGCGTCCTTCTTTACCCGCCGCAACATGTCCTTGAGGCGGCCCCGCTCGGCGCCGATGATCTTACGCGAGACGGCAACGTGGTTCATGAAGGGCATGTAGATGAGATAGTGGCCCGGCAGCGCGATCTCGGTAGAGAGGCGCGAGCCCTTGGCCCCCATGGGTTCCTTGCTGACCTGCACCAGGATCTGGTCGCCCTCGGCCAGCTGCTTGACGGCCGGTCCGCGCTTGTCCACGAACTCCCCCGCCTCGTCGTCGGCGAGACCGGAAGGGCCCATGTCCCCCTCGTAGAGGAAGCCGTCCCGCTCCAGGCCGATGTCCACGAAGGCGCTCTCCATGCCTGGGAGGATGCGGTTCACCTTCCCCATATAGAGGTTGCCCACGAGGCCGTCCAGGTGGCTCGGCTCGTGGAAGTACTCCACCAGCCGGGAATCCTCAACGACGGCGATCTGGACCTGCCATTTATCCCGAGTGACGAGGAGTTCCTGCTTCATGCCTTCCAGTCCGCCGCATGTTTATCGAGGCGGCTCAAGCATTTATTGTAGCGCGAACGGGGGAAGTTGGCGAGGTGCGGCCCAGGGGGCCCGCCCGCATGTCTCACGCTTCCGGCGGGTACTCGAAGCGGAGGCGGGCGAGGGAGAGCTTCTCCTTCTCCTGCCCCGGGCAGAGGACGTTCACTAGGTCCATGAATCCGCCCTGCTTGAGCTTCACCTCGATCCGGTCTCCATCGCTGGTGGATGAGAACACCCGATCCTTGAGGTCGTAGGTTTTGATCGCCCCCTTGGAGGCGCGGCTCACGCTCCATTGGGAAGCCGCCCGGAACGCCGCGAATCGCTCATCGAGGGCGGCCCTCTCTTCCGGGGCAAGCCTTCCCAATCCCATCTTGTAAACCTGCACCGTGAGGGCCGAAAGGGGGGGCGAGCTGGGGGGGATCTGGTAGAGGTGCTCCGCCGAAAGGCCCGCGGGCAGGAGGGAACCCAATCTCCGCACCAGGGCCACGCGGTCCAGGGGCGCGGCCTGGAACTCCATCCACTCCTCCCAACCTTCCACGCCGAGGGGCAGAGGCGCGGGGAGCTCCACCTTGGGCATGGGGTGGTAGCCCTGGGAGTAGGCGAGCTGGACGTCGGCGCGCCGCATGGCGCGAACGAGGATGTCCACGAGGTCGAGGTGCCCCACGAAACGCGCCAGGCCCTCCTTGCGGAACCGCAACCTGTATTTGACGGGCTCGATGGCCCGCTGCGCGAATTTGCTCGGGGCTGCCGGCTCGGGTACGGGGTCGCGCTCCAGCTCGCCAGAAAGACACTGCTTGGCGAAGAAGCCGCAGCCGTGGCACGCGTTCATGCCGCACTTCTCCGTGGGGAGCGCCGCCAGGGCCTTCTCCCATTCGCGCCAGAGAAAAACTTTGGTGAGGCCCGCGTCGATGATTTCCCAGGGGAGGCGTTCCGACGGGTCCCGTTGGCGGAAGAGATACTCATCCATCGAGATGCCGCATTGCTCGAAGGCGAGCCTCCACTTCTCCGCGTCGAAGTGCTCGTTCCACCCGTCGAAGGCGCACCCCAGCTCCGCCGCCTTCTCGAGAACCGCGGCCAGCCGCCGGTCCCCCAGCGAGAAGGCCCCCTCCACGAGGCTGGAGCCCACGTCGTGCCAGCGGTAGGTCACGGGCCTTCTCAGGGTCTTCTTGAGGAAGTCCTGCTTGGCGCGCAGGGCCTCCGGCCGCTCCATGGCGCACCACTGGAACGGGGTGAAGGGCTTGGGCACGAAGGATGACGTGGAGAGGGTCACGTTGGGGTTCCTGCACCCCGCGCCCTTGCCCGCCCGGACCACCCGCTCCCCGAGGCGCGCGATCCCTTCCACGTCCTGGGCGGTTTCCGTGGGCAGCCCGATGATGAAGTAGAGCTTCACGAGGTTCCAGCCCGAGGAGAAGACCACGGAGGCGGCCCGCTCCACGTCCTCATCGGAGAGCTGCTTGTTGATGACGTCGCGCAGGCGCTGGGAGCCCGCCTCGGGGGCGAGGGTGAATCCCGATTTTCGGCCCGAGGAGAGGGACTTCGCAAGCTCCTTGGTGAGCGAGGGGACGCGCAGGCTGGGCATGGCCACCCCCACGCTCTGCGAAGCACCGTCCGCGGCCACGTTGGCCACCAGCTTCTCGATGCCCTCGTACTCGCCGGCGTTGAGGCTGAGGAGTGTGGCCTCGTTGTATCCCGTGGCCTTGAGGCCCTCCCTCACGGAGGTCCTCACGTCGTCCGGCTCCCTCTCCCGCACGGGCCTGTAGATGTAGCCCGCCTGGCAGAACCTGCACCCCACGGCGCAACCTCGGGCGATCTCGATGGAGTAGCGGTCGTGGACCACCTCGTGGTGGGGCACCAGGATGTTGGCGGGGAACGGATGGGGGGCC
>JAKAJA010000313.1 GCA_021814085.1 Acidobacteriota bacterium
GCGCAGACGGCGCGCCAGAGATCCTCCCAGGGCCAGGCCCCTTGGCCCACCGGCGTCGGGACGCCATTGCACCAGCAGCGTCGGCCACCAAAGGGAACGGGCTGCAGCAGGGAGGGGCAAATAAGCCAAGCAAGTGGTGGATAGGACCGGGGCGCTCGCCATTATGCATGGCGTGTTCATCGCATGTTTGGTTTTCGCTCTTCGAGGAGATCGCACCCACGGTAGGCTCGAATCGCATCAACCGGAATGTTGAGCGAAACGACCAACCTATCCAACAACGGGCCGTGCGGCGTACCTGGAGGTGCGATCTCGCTAATGTGCTCCTCACCGCGCAACACGTAAGAAACGAGCACGTTTTCTAGGTTATTTTCTCGCGCGGCGGCACGAATCACACACCCGCGGCTTGTTCCGAGGTGGTCAAGGGACGGACGATACCGGGGCGGAGATGGTGTTCATCCTTCGCGGGTGGGTGGTGGATCGTTTCCCGGAGCGTAGCGGAGGGAGACGGCGTCCCGCCGCGACGGGCGCAGGTGCGCGAAAGGCGAGCGGCACGAGACCGACTCGTACTTTGGTACGTGGAGCGTCCCGGGCCGCGAAGCCTGACAATGCAGATGCGCTCCGTCCCGGCGGCGCGTTCATTAAGGGGGGGACGGATTGAGACGCTGGGCCAGCAGGAGGAATGGCCCGCCGACCGAAGGGAGGCCAGGGAGCGGAAGGCGGGGAAGAGAAAAGCCGCAACCGTGAGGACGCTCGCAATCCATCCGGGCAAGCGCGTCAGAAGGAACCCTTTCCGGTAAAAGGCATTGGCTTTTCGATGCCGCGTCCTATGCTCCCTGCCAAGGCGCGAAGCGCCGTGGGCCATTCCTGGGAAGTGCCCAAGAGGCGCGTCACGAAGCCGCCGCTTCCGCGGCTTACTATGGAATCCGCGCGGAGCGTATACTGTTCTTCAAGCTCTCGGAGGACACCATGCCCAGTATCGAATCGTCGCCGGATTTCGTGGCGAAGGCCTACCAGAAGATAGCCGCCAACCTCCAGGTGGTCCGGAAGCGCCTCGGGCGGCCCCTCACCTATGCTGAGAAGGTTCTCCTCGGGCACCTCGACAACCCCGAGAAGGCCGAGCTCGAAGCGGGGAAGAGCTACCTCTACCTGCGGCCCGACCGCGTGGCCATGCAGGACGCCACGGCGCAGATGGCCATCCTCCAGTTCATGCAGGCCCAGCGCCCATCCGCGGCCGTTCCCACGACGGTCCACTGCGACCACCTCATCCAGGCCCGCGTCGGGGCCAGCCAGGACATGGCCGCCGCACTGGACGCCAACAGGGAGGTCTACGATTTCCTCGCCTCGGCCTCGGCCAAGTACGGCATCGGGTTCTGGAAACCGGGGGCTGGCATCATCCACCAGGTGGTTCTGGAGCACTACGCCTTCCCCGGCGGCATGATGATCGGCACGGACAGTCACACGCCTAACGCGGGGGGCCTGGGCATGTTCGCCTCCGGGGTGGGAGGCGCGGACGCCGTGGACGTCATGGCGGGCTTCCCCTGGGAAGTTCTCTACCCCAAGCTCATCGGCGTGCGACTTGTGGGCGAACTGAGCGGCTGGGCGAGCCCCAAGGACGTGATCCTCAAGCTCGCCGGGATCCTCACGGTGAAGGGCGGCACCAACAGGGTCGTGGAGTACTTGGGCCCCGGCCTCAAATCCCTCTCCTGCACGGGGAAGGCCACCATAACCAACATGGGGGCGGAGCTGGGCGCCACCACGAGCATCTTTCCCTACGACGAGCGCATGGATGCCTACCTACGGGGCACGGGACGCGCCCCCCTCGCGGACCTCGCCAGGCGCCATCCCGAGCTCCTGGGTGCGGACGTGGAGGTGGAGCGCGAACCGCAGAAATTCTTCGACCGGTTGGTGGAGATCGACCTCTCGGCGCTGGAACCTTACGTGGTGGGACCCCACACGCCCGACCTCGCAAGGACCATCTCCGAGCTGGCCCAGGCCGTTTCCAAGGAAGGCTACCCCGACCACCTGAGCTATGCCCTCGTGGGCTCCTGCACCAACTCCTCCTACGAGGACATGGGGCGCGCCGCCGAACTCGCGGACCAGGCCAAGGCGGCGGGCCTCAAGGTCGCCACTCCCCTCCTCATCACCCCCGGGAGCGAACAGGTGCGCGCCACCATCGAGCGGGACGGCCAGATGGCCTCGCTGCAGGCCGTGGGCGCACTCGTGCTCGCCAACGCCTGCGGCCCCTGCATCGGCCAGTGGAAGAGGGAGGACCTCAAGCCCGGTGAGACGAACTCCATCCTCTCCTCCTTCAACCGGAACTTCCCCAAGCGCAACGACGGCAACGCCTCCACCCTCTCTTTCCTGGCGAGCCCCGAGACGGTCGTGGCCCTGGCCTTCGCGGGACGGCTCTCCTTCAATCCCCTCAAGGATTCCCTCCCGGCGCCCGGCGGCGGATCCTTCACCTTTTCCCCGCCGAAACCCGCCCCGGACCTTCCCGCGAAGGGCTTCATCGAGGATGTCCAGGGGTACGTTGCCCCCGCCGCGCACTCGGAAGGCATCGCCGTGAAAGTGGCCGCGGGGAGCGAGCGCCTCCAGGTCCTGACCCCCTTCCCTCCCTGGGACGGCAAGGACTACGTCCAGCTCCCGGTCCTCCTCAAGGCCAAGGGGAAGTGCACCACCGACCACATCTCACCCGCGGGGCCGTGGCTTCGCTTCAGGGGACACCTGGACAAGATCAGCGACAACATGTTTAACGGGGCCGTAAACGCCTTCACGGGCGAGGCCGGGAAGGGCAAGAACCTGGACTCGGGCGAGGCCGGTCTCCCCTTCTCCAAGATCGCCAGGGAGTACAAGGCGAAGGGAATCCGCTGGGTGGCCGTGGGCGATGAAAACTATGGGGAGGGATCGAGCCGAGAGCATGCCGCCATGTCGCCCCGGTTCCTGGGCGCCGCCGCCGTCATCACCCGGTCCTTCGCGCGGATCCACGAGAGCAACCTCAAGAAGCAGGGCATCCTCCCCCTCACCTTCGCCAATCCCTCGGACTACGACAAGGTGGAAGAGGCTGACAGGATAAGCATCCTTGGCCTGAAGGACCTCGCCCCGGGCAAACCCGTCCGCGCCCTCCTGCACCACGCCGACGGCTCCTCGGAGGAAGTGCAGCTCAGGCACACCCTCAACCACGAGCAGATCGAGTGGTTCCGCGCCGGCTCAGCGCTCAATGTGCTAAAGGGCGGGGGTTGAGTTAGAGCGGCTTGTGCCTAGCTAACCAGAGAGCCAACGATAGAACGAAACAATGAGCCAACGCGGACAGGTTTTGCGTCAGCTATTCGCTGCCTCGTTGGCTCGTTGCCCCGTTGGCTCGTTGACCCGTTGGCTCTATCCGTGCAAGCACGGCGCCCCGCTGACATCGGGTGCCGCGATACCCAGCGCACGTGCGAGCAACGCGAGCGGGTGCATCACCGGAAGGCCCGTCTTGATCTCGTCCTGAGTCTTGCAGGAACCGCACGGGGTGATGACGAATTCGGGCGCGGACCGACGGATTCTGGTTGCGAGGGGCACCGCGATGGCATCGGCGAGGGCGGCGTGCCTCGACTCGACGCCGAAGGAGCCTGAGAGCCCGCAGCACTCCTCCGTCACGTCCACGACCTCCAGACCGGGAATCTGTCTCAGGACGTCCACCTCGTCC
>JAKAJA010000314.1 GCA_021814085.1 Acidobacteriota bacterium
CGGACATCCCTCGTGGTCAAGGTGGACGTCTATCGCGACGACCCCCGCCAGGGCACCCGGGAACTCTGCACGAGCGGCCTCTTCCACATGGTGGCCCTGGACGCCAACGGAAAGCCCACGCCGGTGATCGGATAGGGACAGGGGACAGGGGACAGGGGACAAGAGCACCTTCGGAGCTTGATGTCTCAATCGTCCAGTGCGGCATACTTCCGTTTCCTCCGGCGCCAGGCGGCGAAGGCGGCGAGGAGGAAGAGGACCGCGACTCCCATCCAGAGGAGGTTGGGGTTGCTGAGGGCCACCACCCATTCCCCCCACCAGGGCAGGTTCTTGGCCCAGTGGCTGAAGGCCCAGTCCGGCGATATGCCAAAGCGCACCCGGAAGGCGCGGTCTACGGAGCCGTCCCGTCGTGCCTCGCGGATGAACTCGGTGAGGTCGGCGTCGCTCTTGAAGAGGTCCCTCACGAACCCCTTGGCGAGGGCATAGGAGCGCCTCACCTGTCCCTCGCCCCCCGCGAAATCAGCGTCCACCCGGTCCAGGTGCCAGGAGCCGTGGGCCACCGCCGGAAGGGCAAGCGCCGAATACCACTCGTCGCTGAACCCCCACTCCGCCGCGGTCCGCATGGCCAGGCCCTCGTCCAACCACCGGGGGGCCACGAACCCGAGGCCTCTGGCAAGGAGGACGTGCGACAGCTCGTGGCGAAGGGTCTGGCTCGCATCTCCGAAGGGGTAAGAGCCGCACCGGGACAGGACGACGATGATCCGCCCCGAGCGCGGGTCGGCGGCCCCGGCCGCGTAGGAGGGAAGAGCGGCCCACTCCGGGGGTATGGCGCCGGGGTTCTCGGCCAGCCGGATGGAGATGGGAGCGGCGCAATCCTCAGGGGATACGGAATAGAGAGCACAGAGCCGGGCCCGGGCCTCGTCGGCCACGAGGCGGAGGTCGGGATGGACGGGCGGCTCCTGGGATCTCAGGGCAGTGGCAGCCAGTCCGACGGTCAGGGTCAGGGCGGCCATGCGGCTGTTCATCCTCATCACCACAGGATAACAGAACCCGCTTGGTCCGAGTAGAAATCATCGGCCCACCGAAGCGTTTTTCCTGCCCCTCTCTCCCCTTCTCCCGCCCCTCCCTTCTCACGTTCCCTCTCCTCGCCGCCTTGGCAACCCTCCGGATTAGCCGCTATACTCATCGCTTATCCAGATAGGGGGAGGTGACCGTGGATTTCGAGTTCTCAGCCGAGCAGAAAGTCCTTCAGGAGACCATCCGTTCATTCGCGGAGAAGAGGATCAGGCCGAACGTTCGGAAGTGGGACGCGGAGTGCACGTTCCCCAGGGACGTGTTCGCGGAGCTCGGCGAGATGGGGATCCTGGGCATCATCTTCCCCGAGCAGTACGGCGGCTCGGCCATGTCCTACGTGGACTACGTCATCATCGTGGAAGAGCTCAGCCGGGTGGACCCCTCCGTGGGCATCGGCGTGGCGGCCCACAACTCCCTCTGCTCCAACCACGTCTTCACGCAGGGCACGGAGGAGCAGCGAAAGAGGTTCCTCACGCCCCTGGCCTCCGGCAAGGCCATGGGCGCCTGGGCCCTCACGGAGCCGGGCTCCGGTTCGGACGCCGCCGGTCTGAAGACCACGGCCGTCCCCAAGGATGGCGGCTGGGTGCTCAACGGCACCAAGACCTTCTGCACCCACGCTACGGTGGGGGACATCTTCGTGGTCATCACCCTCACGGATAAAACGGACCCACACCACGGCTGCACGGCCTTCGTCCTCGAAAAGGGCACGCCCGGGTTCACCCACGGCAAGAAAGAGGACAAGCTCGGCCTGCGGGCATCGGATACGGGCGAGCTCATTTTTCAGGACTGTTTCCTCCCCGACGAGAACCGCCTGGGAAAGGTCGGCCACGGCTTCACCGACGCGCTGAAGGTGCTGGACGGCGGGCGTATCTCCATCGCCGCACTCTCCCTCGGGGGCGCCCAGGGCGCCTACGAGACGGCCCTCGGCTACGCCAAGGAGCGGGTGGCCTTCGGCAAGAAGATCGCCGAGTTCCAGGCCATCCAGTTCACCCTCGCGGACATGGCCACGCGCATCGAGGCCGCCCGCCTCCTCACATTCCAGGCGGCGGCGCGGAAGGACAAGGGCCAGATCGTGACCAAGTACTCCTCCATGGCCAAGATGTACGCCTCGGAGGTCTCCGTGTGGGCCGCCGAGCGGGCCGTCCAGATCCTCGGGGGCTACGGGTTCGTGAAGGACTACCCCGCGGAGAAGTTCTACCGGGACGTAAAGCTCAACACCATCGGCGAGGGAACGAGCGAGGTCCAGCGCCTCGTCATCGCGCGGCAGGTGCTGAAAGAGTTCGAATGAAGCCAGCGTGGGCATTTCGGGAGCGGGAAGCTGGAAGCGGGGAGCTGAAGAACCTCGGTCCCCGGCCCGTGTTCGCCTTTCTCCCTGCTCCCTGCTCCCCGCTCCCGTCCTTCCCTCGTCGCGAGGATTGACGATGCACGATCTCTCCCAGCGTCTCATCTCGGGCGACACCAGGTCCCTGGCGCGGGCCCTGAGCCTTGTGGAAGACCGCCGGGATGGCTACGTGGAAGTTCTCAAGGACTGCTACCGGCGCGGGGGCAAGGCGCGGATCATCGGCGTCACGGGCCCGCCCGGCGCGGGGAAGTCGACCCTCGTGGACAAACTCATCGGGACCTACCGGGGCAAGGGCCTGAAGGTGGCCGTGGTGGCCGTGGACCCCTCCTCGGCCTTCTCGGGCGGCGCTATCCTCGGCGACCGCATCCGCATGCAGGACCGCGCCACCGACCCCGGGGTCTATATCCGCTCCATGGCCACGCGCGGCCACATGGGCGGGCTGGCGGTCGCTACCGCCGACGCCCTCACGGTCCTGGACGCGGCGGGCTTCGACGTTATTCTCGTGGAGACCGTGGGCGTCGGGCAGGACGAGGTGGACATCATCCGCGAGGCGGACACGGTCCTCGTCGTCCTCGTCCCCGGCCTGGGGGACGACATCCAGGCCATCAAGGCCGGCATCATGGAGATCGCCGACGTTTTCGTGATCAACAAGGCGGACCGTGATGGGGTCGACCGGGTCGAGAGAGAGCTGCACTACCTCCTCACCCTCGCGGGAGAGCCCCAGGATTGGACCCCGCCCGTCGTGAAAACCATAGCCCTAAAAAACCAGGGCCTAGACGATCTGGAGAAGGCGGTGGATCACCACGCCCGGCACCTCGCCTCGGACGGCGGGGGCCAGGGGCGGCTCCGGATGAAGTTCAGCCAGCGCTTCCGCGACATCCTCTCGGAGCGGTTCCTCATGGAGATCTCGGCGCACCACCTCACCCCCGACCGCGAGGAGGAGCTTCTCGGACGCTTTCTCAGACGGGAGGAGGATCCCTACACGGCGGCAGAGGAACTGCTCGGCCGAATCCGATGGGAGTGAAGAAAGACCTCACCACGGAGGCACGGAGGACACGGAGAAAAGAAGGGAAAGAGTTCTGGGCAATAAAAGGTCAAGAAACCTGTGATGTTGGCTCTTCTCATATCCTTGAAAAGAGCCGCTTTTTGAACGGAAAAGGTCCTTGGCTCTTTCTTCCTCCGTGCTCTCCGTGTCTCCGTGGTGAATATCTTTAGAGGCTGCTGATGAAAATCGACCACATCGGGATCGCGGTCCGGGACCTGAGTGAATC
>JAKAJA010000315.1 GCA_021814085.1 Acidobacteriota bacterium
GACGGGTTTGCGATTGCTGGAAGGCGCGGCGGATGTCGCCCCCGCAACGTCCGTGCAATGGAGCATTGACAATCGGCGAGTAGATTCTTTCCTGGAGGATAGGAGCTTTCTTGGAGAACCTCACCCTCGAACGACTTCTGACACGATATAGCCCCGGCTTTCTCGGCAGACTTCCTCGTTTCACCCGGTCGTGGGTCCTTTCCCTCGGCGATCGCCTCCTGCATCTCCGGGAGGTGCGCGAGTTCCTCCTGGCCCACGGAGATGCACGGGGACCGGAGCTTCTGGACGAGATCTTCGACCAACTCGACATGGGCCACGCTATGTCCTTGCGGGACCGCGCCCGAATTCCCGCGGAGGGCAGGCTTCTGGTGGTGGCCAACCATCCCCTCGGGGGGCTCGATGGCCTGGCGGTACTCCGCGCGGTTCTCGAAGTGCGGCCCGACGTGAGGGTCGTGGCCAACGAGATTCTGGCCGAACTCCAAGGTCTCTCCGATCTCTTCATCCCCTATGGTGTCTTCTCCCGGCGCCCCCAAAAAGATCGTCTGGTCGCTATTGGCGAGGCGCTGGACCGGGGCGAGGCCGTTGTCTTCTTCCCCGCCGCCGAAGTGGCGCGCCTCTCGTGGCACGGCATTCGCGAACGGCGGTGGCGGGCCGGGGCCGTGCGGTTCGCCAAGAGCCATTGCGCGCCCGTCCTACCCGTTTGGGTGAAGGCGCGGAACTCCATCTGGTTTTATCTGGCCTCCCTCTTCAGCGATACGGTCTCCATGCTCCTGCTGCCTCACGAGCTTTTCAACAAGAAGGGCCAGACCATCGTCCTCAAGGTGGGTGACCCCATCCCGGCCACGGCCTTTACGGCAACGGCCCTCGAGCCGAGGGTCCTCACCAAGCTTCTTCAGAAGCACACGGCACGCATGGGCAGGGGCAAGAAGGGTCTGTTCAAGACGGAGAGCACTATCGTCCACCCCGTGGACCGCCGCCTCCTGCGCGCGGAGCTGAAACAGGCCGAACTCCTGGGCCTCACCGGGGACGGCAAGAGCATCCTCATGGTGGACGGGTCCCGCCGGAACGTCCTGCGGGAGGTCGCCCGCCTGCGGGAGCTGACCTTCCGAAGCGTGGGCGAAGGGACGGGCGGCCGCCTGGATCTGGACGCCTGCGACCGCTATTACAAGCACCTGGTCATCTGGGACGAGTCCGCGCTTGAGATCACCGGGGCCTACCGTCTCGGGGTGGCGGGCCCCATCCTGGCCGAGAAGGGAAAGGCTGGCCTCTACAGCGCGTCCCTCTTCGAGTTCGGCCCGGCCTTCGAAGCCCTCCTCCCCCATTCCGTCGAGCTGGGGCGGAGCTTCGTGCAGCAGCGCTACTGGAACAGCCGGGCCCTGGACCAGCTCTGGCAGGGCATCGGCGCCTTCCTCCTCTCCCGGCCCGATGTCCGCTACCTCTTCGGCTGCGTGAGCATCAGCGGGGCCTACCCCGAGCCGGCCAAGGAACTCCTCGTTCACTTCTTCAGGACCTGGTTCGGCGAGGAGGGCGGCGGCGCGCGGGCGCGGAACCCCTTCACCTTGTCCAGGCAGCGGGAGAGTGACCTGCGCGCCCTCCTGCCGGGCGAACACTACCGGGAGGAGCTGAAACGTCTCAAGGAGGCCCTAAAGATATACGGATGCGCCATCCCAACCCTCTTCAAGCAGTACGCCGAGCTTTGCGAGCCGGGCGGCACGAGGTTTCTCGACTTCGGCGTGGATCCCGACTTCGGCCACTGCGTGGACGGGTTCATCCTCGTGGACGTGACCCGCATCACCGCTGAGAAGCGGGCGCGGTACCTGGAGAGGGTTCACGCCCCCCAAGAGGTGGCTTCTTGACGGCCCGGGGGGGCGCTGAGAAGGGGGAAGCCAGACGCCCCGTGGATGTCCTCGTCCTCTCGGACATCCACCTGGGTACCGTGGGGTGCCACGCCACGGAGCTGCTCCATTACCTGAAGAGCGTCCAACCCGGGACCCTCGTCCTCAACGGCGACATCATCGACTGTTGGCAGTTCACCAAGTGGTACTGGCCAAAGTCCCACATGAAGGTGGTCAAGCGCATCCTCAAGCTCGTTTCGGCGGGCGTGCCGGTCTACTACGTCACGGGCAACCACGACGACATGCTCCGCAAGTTCACCGAACAGGATCTCGGGAACTTCCACCTGGTCAACAAGGTGGTCCTCGATCTGGATGGCAAGCGTGCATGGGTCTTCCACGGGGACGTCTTCGACGTCGTCACCAAGCACTCCCGGTGGCTCGCCCGGCTGGGGGGCGTGGGCTATGACATCCTCATCCTCATCAACCGGTTCGTGAACTGGCTCTCGGAACTCTCGGGGCACGGGCGCATCTCCCTTTCCAAGCGCATCAAGGACGGGGTCAAGAGCGCCGTGAGCTTCATCGGGGATTTCGAGCGCACCGCGGCGGCCATGGCCATCGAGGAGGGCTATGACTACGTGGTCTGCGGCCACATCCACCAGCCGGCCATGCGCGAGATCGCGGGAGATGGCGGGCGGGTCATGTACCTCAACTCGGGAGACTGGATCGAGAACCTGACCGCCCTCGAATTCCACGAGGGCCAGTGGAGCCTTTTCAGCTACCGAGAGCACGAGTCGGAACTTGAGAAGGCGGGCCAGCTCCAGGAACCTGACGAAGAGCCCACGGACGCCGCGCTGCACGCCGAATTACTCAGTGCCACGTTGAAGTTCGTTCGCCCGGTGCGCCACCTGCCCGTCATGACGGGGGAAGGTTGACGGGAGAGGTTAAGGAAATCCATGGCAAGAATATTCTATAGTCTGGCGGGAGAAGGGCGCGGCCACGCCACGCGGGTCCGCGCTCTCGTAGAGAACCTGCGGTTGAACCACGAGGTGACCCTCTTCACTTTCGGGGACGCCTACGCCCTCCTAAAACCGCTGTACAGGAACACGAACGTCAGGATCAGGCCCATCCGGGGCCCCCGGTTCGTCTACCGGGGCTTTGATCTGGATTACCTGCGCACCGGCGTCAGAGCAGTGCGATACGTCACCGAGGTCCTCCCCGAGATGGTGGACCTCCTTTGCGCGCGCATCCGCCGCGAGAAGCCCGACCTCGTCATTACCGATCTCGAGCCCGCCCTTCCCCGGGCCGCGCTCCGATGCGGCGTCCCCTTCGTCAGTCTGAACCACCAGCACTGTCTGGTGGTGAACGACCTCTCTTCCCTGCCCGCCCGGCTCCGATGGTACGGGGAGTTCCTGGGCGCTGTCGTGGCCGCTTACTACCAGGGGCAGGTGAAGACCATCGTCTCGTCCTTCTACGCCCCGCCGCTCAAGCCGAAGTATGAGAACAAGGTCCTTCAGGTGGGCGTCCTCCTGCGCCCCGAGGTCACTTTCACGACCCCATACTCGGGCGGCTACTTCGTGGCCTACCTGCGAAGAAACCTCGGGCAAGGGGTAATCGACGCCCTCAAAACCTGCCCTCAGCGCGTCATGGTCTATGGACTGGGCGAAAGGCCCCCAACCGCCAACCTCACGTTCCGCCAAGTGAGCTCCGAGGGCTTCTTGGAGGACCTGGCTGGATGCGAGGCGCTCATCTCGACGGCGGGGAACCAGCTCGTTGGGGAGGCGCTTTACCTTGAGAAGCCGGTCCTGGCTATCCCGGAGTCCGGC
>JAKAJA010000316.1 GCA_021814085.1 Acidobacteriota bacterium
CCCTCGCCGAGACCCGCGACAAGGAGACGGGAAACCACATCCACCGCACCCAGCGGTACGTCAAAATCCTCGCCACGGTCCTGCGAGAACGGCCCGGTTTCAGGGACCAGCTGGACGACCAGACCATCGAACTCCTGTTCAAATCGGCGCCGCTCCACGACATCGGCAAGGTGGGGGTGCCCGACTTGATCCTCCTCAAGCCTGGGAAGCTCACTCCCGACGAGTACGAGGAGATGAAGATGCACCCCTCCTACGGCCACGATGCGATCCTTGCCACGGAGAACGTCCTGGCCACCTCCGGCTTCTCCACGGGAGCCGCCTCGTTCCTGCGCATCGCCCGCGAGATCGCCTTCAGCCATCACGAGAAATGGGACGGGACGGGCTATCCGAGGAAGATCAAGGGGGAGGAGATCCCCCTCTCGGCCCGGCTCATGGCCCTCGCCGACGTCTACGATGCCCTCGTTTCCAAGAGGGTCTACAAGGCGGGGTTCACGCACCAGGATGCGGTGGCCGAGATCGTGGCGGGAAAGGGCACCCAGTTCGACCCCGACGTCGTGGACGCCTTCCTGGCCGCGGAAACTGCCTTCCGGGAGATCTCCGAGAGCTACAAGGACTGAATTGGGGGGTTCCACCCGCCCCGAAGACGGAGCCCGGATCCTCATTTCGTGGGACTTCGGCTGGTGTATCCTGGGGACATTGGTAGGCATCAGAGGCCGCCTCGCGGCGGCGCGGCCGGAGAGGGGACCCATGGGAAGTCCGGAGACGCACCTGTTCGATAGAAAAGCGGTGGGCCATCGGTGCCCGCGCCCGTCAGAGGAGGCCGTGCAATGACGATCGCGCGACGTCTGATCATCCTGGTGGCCGTTCCGCTCCTGCTGCTCGTCGGCCTGGGCGTCTTCAACCGGATCCAGCTGGACAAGATCGAGAGGCAGAACCGGTTCGTGGCGCAGACCCAGATCGGCAGCCTCGTGACGCTCGGGGCCATCACCCGCAACTTCATCGAGCTCCGGCTCTGCCTGCGGGGGTATCTGCTGGAGGTCGACCAGACCAGCAGGAACAGGGTCAAAGCCGTATACGTGGCGAACAGGGAGGCCTACACCCAACAGCTCCGGAGATATGCGGACACAAACGTCTCCGACGACAAGGACAGGAGGCTGCTGAACGAATTTTGCGCCGGCAGCACCGCGTGGTTCGCCGGGGCCGACAGAATCCTGGAGCTGGCAGACGCGGGCCGCAGGGAGGAGGCCCTCGCCCTCGTGCTGGGGCCGCAGGCCCGGATGGGGGAGCGCCTGGGCGGTGTGCTGGCGGAATGGAGCCGTTACAACGAGCAGCTGGCTACGACCGCAGGCGAGGACATCTCCGAATCCCTCCAGAGCTTTGAGTCCAGGCTGGTCGCTGCCACCGTCATCGTACTGGCACTCTCGGCCCTCCTCGGGTGGTGGACCTTTCGCCGGATCGCCATCCCCGTCCGCGCGCTCCAAAGCTCCGTCGAATCCATCGCCCATGGCGACTACTCGAAGGAGGTCCCCTTCAGGACGGCCACCGACGAGACCGGGGCCTTGGCCCGTTCGGTCCAGGTCCTCAAGCAGGGCGCCGCGGCCATGGACGAACAGCGCTGGGTCAAAAGCAATGCCGCAACCCTGACGGGCGACCTGCAGGGCGCGACCTCCCTCCCCGAGTTCGGCGAGAGGCTCCTCTCGGGTCTCGTCCCGCTGCTGGGGGGCGGCGTGGCGGCCTTTTACGCCACCGTTGCCGACGGGGGGCGAACGCGGCGTATCGCCGGGTATGGCTTGGCCGAAGAGCCGGGCGCCGAAGCGTCTTTCGGCCTCGGTGAGGGCCTGGTGGGCCAGTGCGTCAGAGATCAGGAAACGGTAGTGCTGCCGGGCCTTCCGCCGGATTACTTGAGGATCTCCTCGGGCCTCGGCGTTGCCACCCCGGCCATGGTGGCCGCCTGGCCGCTGGTATCGGGGGACAAGGTCCTCGGGGTGGTGGAATTCGCTTCGTTTCGCGCTCTGAAAACCAACGAGCAGGCCCTGCTGGAGGACCTGCTGCCCGTCTCCGCCATGAGCCTGGAGATCCTCCTCCGCAACCTGAAGACGCAGGAGCTTCTGGATTGGACCCAGGAGCAGGCCGAGGAGCTCAAGGCCCAGCAGGAGAGCATCCTGGAGGCCGAAGAGCGGACGAGGCTCATCCTAGAGTCCACGGACGAAGGCATATTCGGGACGGACGTCGACGGAAAGATCACCTTCGTGAACCCCGCCGGGTGCCAGATACTTGGGTACGAGTCGCACGAGATGATCGGGCAGAAACCGCACGCCCTCTTCCACTACAAGCGGCCGGACGGAAGTGTTTATCCGCCGGAAGAGTGTCCCATGTTTGTGGCATACACGCATGGGAAGGCGAGCCGCATCGACGACGAGGTCCTGTGGCGCAGGGACGGAACAAGCTTCGCCGCGGAGTATGGCGCCACACCCATTTTCAAGGGCGATACCCTCCTGGGAGCGGTGATCAGTTTCGCCGACATCACCGAGCGCAAGCGCAACGAACGCGCCCTGGTCGACAGCGAGCGGAAGATCCGCCGCATCCTCGAGACCACCAACGAGGGGTTCTGGCTCATCGACAACGCCACGGTGACCCTCGAGGTCAACGAGTCCATGTGCCGGATCCTAGGACGGCCGCGCGAGGAGATCGTCGGCCGCTCCATCTTCGAGTTCACCGACGCGGAGAACGAGGCCATCTTCAAGAACAACGTGGCCCGGAGGGTCCTTGGCGAGACGGGCTCCTACGAAGTGTCGCTCCTCCGGCAGGATGGGACGCTGGTCCCCTGCCAGGTGGGTGCCGTGCCCCTCATGGACGACCACGGAGCGAAGATCGGCTCCTTCGGCATGTTCACGGATATCACCGAGCGCAAGAAGAACGAGGCGGAGCTGAAGGCGGCCAAGGCGGCGGCCGAGGAAGCGACTCAGATGAAGTCCATGTTCCTCGCCAACATGAGCCACGAGATCCGCACCCCCATGAACGCCATCATCGGGCTCTCGCACCTCGCCCTCAAGACCGACATGACCCCCAAGCAGCGCGACTACGTGAGCAAGATCCACAACGCGGGTACGTCCCTCCTGGGGGTCATCAACGATATCCTGGACTTCTCCAAAATCGAGGCGGGGCGCCTGGACATCGAGTCCACCCCCTTCAAACTCGACGAGGTGATCCAGTCGGTGGCCCTGGTCACGGGGCAGAAAGCACACGACAAGGGCCTGGAGTTCCTCGTGGACGTCCCCGCGGAGATCCCCCAAAACCTCATCGGCGACCCGCTGCGGCTGGGTCAGATCATCACCAACCTCATCAACAACTCCGTGAAGTTCACGGAGCGGGGGGAGGTCCGCCTCAAGGCCGAGCTCCTGGAGAAGACCGGCGAGAAGGTGAAGATGCGGTTCGCCGTGCGGGACACGGGCATCGGCATGACCAAGGAGCAGTCCGCCAAGCTCTTCCAGCCCTTCACCCAGGCCGACATGTCCACCACGCGGAAGCACGGCGGGACGGGCCTCGGGTTGACCATCTCGCGGCGCCTCGTGGAGCTCATGGGCGGGCAGATCTGGATCGAGAGCGAGGCCGGGGTGGGGAGCACGTTCATCTTCACGGCCTGGCTGGGCATC
>JAKAJA010000317.1 GCA_021814085.1 Acidobacteriota bacterium
ATGGCGGCGAAAAGTACGGTGATCCTGGTGAAAGACATTCGGCCCTCCAAAAGCCATCGCCATGTAAGGCGCTGGTAATTCAACAGGTTAGCCTATTCCAAGGGGTCCGTCAAGGTGAAGGCCGCACTTACAGTTAACACGGACTGCGGCGCGAATCATTCCGTTTGGCCCGCAAATTCGAACGTCACAGTTCACTTTTCCCTCGCTCCCTCGCTCGCCCGCCCCTTCGCCCCCTCCATCTTTCCGTGTAGCATGGTCTGGCAGGCGGCTGAGAGACCCGCGACTTCCGGGAGTTTCTCAACAGCCTGCTGGTGGAGGCGCCGTGAGACTGCGGCTCATAGACCGCTACGTCCTGAGGGAGATGACGGGCCCGTTTATGGTGGGCCTGGTGGTCTATTCCTTTCTGTTCCTCATCCAGCTCATGTTCCAGCTGGCAAGCCTGGTGATTCAGGAGGGGCTTTCGGCCACGGCCATGGCCCTCATGTTCCTCTACAGCCTCCCGGGTCTCCTGGCCTACACCCTCCCCATCGCCCTCCTTCTGGGCACCATCATCGCCTTCGGCCGCCTCTCAAGCGACAGCGAGATCATCGCCCTCCGGGCGAGCGGGATTCCCAGCGGCAAGCTCGTGAAGCCGCCCCTCATCTTCGGGACCGCGGTGGCGGCTATCCTCCTCAGTTTCAATTTCTTCATGGTCCCCACCTGTCGAACCGCGGCGGACAAGCTGCAGAGCGAGGCGACCCAGTCCATGAACCTCGTGCGCCTCATGCGGCCGGGGATTTTCTTCGATCGCATCCCCGGCGTCCTCCTGTACGCGGGGAGCGTTGATCCGGCGTCGGGGCGTTATGGGCAGGTCTTCGTGTACCAGCGCCAGCCGGACCCTTATGACACCATTACCCTCGCCGAGGGAGGCCGCACCATCCGCTCTGAGGACGGGAGGACCTTGCAGTTCCTCCTCGAGGATGGCGAGACCATCAAGTTCAACCGCCAGGCCCCGGGCAAGGTAGAGACATCCACGTTCGCGGTGCAGGCCCTCACGGTGGACACGGGCCCACCACTGCAGGCTGGGCTCCAGAAGGGCCTCACCGAGCTTGGGACCATGGCCCTGCTCGGAAGGTTGGACCTGCCCTCCCAGTCCGCCGACCCGGAGCTGGCGCGAAAGGAGCACTCGAGTTACATCTTCGAATTCCACCGCCGCATCGCCGCGTCTCTCTCCGCCTTATTCTTCGCCCTCATCGGCCTGTCCCTTGGAATGGTGAACGTCCGCGGCGGCAAGGGTGCGGGCTTCAGCCTCTCCCTCCTCGTCATGCTGGGCTACTGGGTTACCTTGTCGGCCCTCAGCGACCTCGCCATGGCCGGCCGGGCCAACCCACTCCTGGCGGCCTACCTCCCCGACGTCATCCTCTTGGCCGTGGGCCTCTACCTCCTGAAGCGGAAGGACAGGATGTCCACCGGGGGGTGGCTCCAGGTGGTCCTCAGGCTCTTCCCGGGGCGGGCCGCGGCGGGCGCGGAGGCGGCGCGCGAGAGCATGCGGCCAATTCCTGAAACCCGGGGCATCCCCATCCTGGACCGATACCTCCTCAGGCGCATGGCGGGCTTTCTCGTCCTGATCGCGGCGTCTGTCCTGCTCCTCGACTGGGTCATCGAAGTCCGGGGCCTGAGCGAATTCATCACCAGTAAGGAGAAGGTCCACCTGCTGGCGTCCTACCTCCTGAACCAGTCCCCGGGCATCCTCATGATGCTCCTGCCCCTGGCGGTTCTCATGACGGCCCTCGTGACCTTCGCCCTCCTGGAGCGCACCAACGAGCTCACGGCCATGAAGGCGAGCGGCCTGTCCCTGTACCGCATCAGTCTGCCCGTCCTCGCCGTGGCGCTGATGGCGTGCATCCTCCTTTGGGTCCTGGGGGAGGGCGTGGTGCCCGATACCAGTAGACGGGCGCTCGTCGCGAGGGACGCCATCAAGAACGTCACGAGCCGCGGGGTAGCGAGCACCCTGGACGTCTGGCTCTTCGCTCCGGGCCGGCGGCAGCTCTTTCACTACCGCCACTACGATGCCAAGAGCAAGGCCTTCCAGGGATTCTCCATCTACGGCCTGCAGAAGGACCACTTCCGCCTCGCCTCCCGGTTCTTCGCCAAGGGGGCCCATTTTGCTGGGCCCGGCTCCCTGACATTCAAGAATGGCTGGGAGTGGCGGAGGGACCCCAAGGCCCCCTTCGAGGCCATGCCATCCGGGACGAGGGCCGTGTCCGTCCCGCAGGACTATTTCGTGGTGCCAACGTTCCAGGAGAGCCAGTACTTCTCTTCGCGGGACCTGAAGCAGCTCATCGGGGAGCTCAGGCAGAAGGGCTATGCCACATATCAGCAGCGCGTCGATTACTATCAAAAGTTCGCCGACGCCACGGCGCCCCTGGTGCTGCTGGTGCTTGGGCTCCCCTTCGCTTTCGTGACGGGCCGCAAGGGTTCCCTCTACGGCATCGCCATCGCCCTCGGGCTCTCGATCTTGTATTACGCCCTGGGAGCCGTCTTCAATTCCGTGGGAGCCATGCAGTGGCTCGACCCGGCCTTTGCCGCCTGGGCCCCTGCCATCCTCCTGGGGTGTGCGGGGGGGTACCTCCTGCTCAATGTGAGGACGTGAGCGTGGGGAGAAGGGGAGCTGGGAGCAGGGAGTAGGGGAAGAAGAGGCGCTGGTTCGGGGGTCGGTTCTTCGGCTTCCTGCTCCCCGCTACCCGCTCCCGTCTCTACTCCAACGGCACTCCCCGCAGCCTCAACGCATTGGAAACCACGAACACCGACGAAAAGGCCATGATGAGGGCAGCCAGGACGGGGGTTAGGCCCGGTCCCCCGAAGGGGACGAGAACACCCGCGGCCACTGGGATGCCGAGGACGTTGTACCCAAAGGCCCAGAAGAGGTTCTGCCGAACGTTGCGCACGGTGGCTGACGAGAGGGCGAGGGCCTGGGGCACGAGCCGGAGGTCGGACCGGACGAGGGTGAGGGAGGCGGCCTGCCGGGCCACGTCGGTCCCCGAGGCCAGCGCCATGCCCACGTCCGCGCGGGCCAGGGCCGGAGCGTCGTTCACGCCGTCGCCCACCATGGCCACGATCTGGGGAGCGGGGAGCGGGGAGCGGGGAGCGGAGCCGCCTTCGCTCGCCGGTCTCCCTTCCTCGCACGCCCGGCCCGAAGCCTGAAGCGCGGCGATGGCTTCGGCTTTTCCGTCGGGCAGCACGCCCGCCATGACCCGCGTGATGCCGAGCTGCGCCGCCACGGCCTCGGCAGCCCCCTGCCGATCTCCCGTAAGAAGGACCACCGAAAGGCCCAAGGCGCCGAGGGCCCTCACGGCCTCCGCGGCTTCCGGGCGGGGAGGGTCGGACACGGCCAGCCATCCTGAATGGCGCCCATCCACGGACACCGCCAGGACGGTCTTTCCCTGGGATTCAAGGTCAGCGGCTTCGGCGGCCGCGCCCAGCTGGGCGACACCTTCGTTCGCCAGATAAGCCGATGTGCCTACGACGACGGTCCTTTCTCGAACGGTGGCCTTGACGCCTCGGCCCGGGACGGAGACGAAACGCTCCGCGGGCGCCAGAGCCAATCCGTCCTGCTCGGCCCGAGCCACGACGGCCCTTGCCAAGGGATGCTCACTGGAGGATT
>JAKAJA010000318.1 GCA_021814085.1 Acidobacteriota bacterium
TTTTTTTGGGCTGGTGCTCATGGCGGTGATCCTCTCCTCTGCCGCCAGAGCCGCAACGACACAGGTCTCCCCGAAGGCGGGGAAAACCTCCCCGGAGGCCGCCGTGACCGTGCTGTCCGAGTCCTTCGAGTCCTGGCCTCCCCCGGGCTGGGTTCTCTCCGCAGACCCTCGGATGGGAGGGGTCTGGGATTCCCTGAACCATTCGGCGGGTTGTGCCTCTGGCTCTTCTTATCCCTACACCAACAACACGGGCGGCTCCGGCTTCTGCGCGGACGCCAACAGCGACTGCCTCGGCGACGGAATGGACACGACCATGGTGACCCCCTCCTTCAGCCTGGCGTCCCCTTCCTATGTCTCCGCCCAGCTTCAGTTCAAGTCCGACTTTTACTGTGCCGCCGCCCTGGACGAGGGATGGGTGGACATCACCACGGACGGCGGAGCCATCTGGACGAACCTGCTCTACTTCGACCACCAGAGCGTCCGCGGCCCGGGGACGGAGACCATAGACCTTACGCCGTACCTCGGCCAGCCGGACGTGCGCCTGAGCTTCGAGTACACCGCTCCTGGATGGGACTGGTACTGGCAGGTGGACGACGTCGTGGTGAGTGCCAGCGATCAGGGCGGCTGCACGCTGTCTTGCTCCGCGAGCGCGCCCTCTTCCGTGTCTCTCGGAAGTGCCGCCGCGTTTGCCGCCACGGCGACGCCCTCGGCGGGGTGCACGGGCACGCCGTCCTTCTCGTGGAGCTTCGGAGACGGGCAGTCCTCCTCCCAGCAGAACCCTTCGCACACCTACGCCTCGCCGGGGACCTTCGACTGGACCCTCACGGCGACCCAGGACGGCACGACGTGCTCTAAGATCGGCACGCTCACGGTTGGGGATCTACCCGCGGTTGGCCTCATGAAAAAGGTTGCCCCGCCTTTCAAGATCGTCGTGACGGGGACCAACCTCCAAAGCGGCATCAAGGTCTACATCGACGGGGTGCAGTGGGCGAACGTGGTCTGGAAAAATACGGGGAAGATCCAACTGGCAGGAGGCGCCTCCCTCAAGACCGCCGTACCCAAGGGCACGGCCAAGACCTTCCGGTTCGTGAATCCGGGTGGGGGCGATGTGTCAATGACCTGGAGTTGGTGAGAACCCACCGTCCGTTGGAGGGAGGCCGCCTCCCTGGCTGTCTCCAGGTTCTCCGCACACGGGCGCTCGCGCCCCTGGATCCCGAGCAACTGGCGAAGCCGATGTCCACGTCCGCCACGAGGTCCAGCCTCCGGCTCTCGTGGTCGATCCGGGGCGCCTCGTTCGTCCACCGCGCTGCCTCCGTCTGGGCAGGCTGGGCGAAGGCTCGGATAGCCAGTACCAGCAGAGAGGCCGCCGCAAAAATCCCTTTGCTGGGCAGGAAAGCCATTTCGCGCGCTTCCATGCAAATGCGCTCAAGGACTTTTCTGATGGTATATTTCATCCATGGCACGGTGCGGACAGTGCGGGGGGACCCTGGATGAACACGCTGTTTCCTGCCCGGTCTGTGGGGGGACGGTCATTCCCTCTCAGGCTGAACGCGGGCTTCAGCCTCTCCACCGCCCGGGCGACATGCTCGCGGGGCGGTTCCGCGTGGAGCGGATCCTGGGGTCGGGCGGGTCGGGAGTGGTGTACGGGGTTCACGACGCGCACACGGACCGGCGCGTGGCGCTCAAGGTCCTGTGGGAGCGTTCATCGCCCGAGGACCCCACGCTCCAGAGGCTGAGGCGGGAGATCCAGGCCTCGCAGTTCGCGCCGAGCCCGCGGTGCGTCGCCGTGTACGACCTCCTCTTCGTCCTGGACCACCCGGCGATTCTGATGGAGTGGGTGGAGGGAGAGACGCTCCGGGACAAGATACGAAGGCAGGGGGCGCTGCCCTGGGAGGAGGCCGTCGCCACGGCGTGCCAGGTTCTCGATGCCATGACGCACCTGCACGCCGCGGGGGTGGTGCACCGGGACATCAAGAGCGGGAACGTCATGTTGGCGGCGGACGGCAGCGCGAAGCTGGGAGACTTCGGCCTGGCCAAGGGGGACATCCTCGGAGGAGGGACCCTGACCGAGACGGGGGCAACGCTTGGGACGCCGGGGTACATGGCCCCGGAGGTCATACGGGGTGAGGCGGCGACCCCGGTGTCGGACTTGTACAGCCTGGGGGCCATGCTCTTCGAGATGCTCACGGGCCGGGTGCCGTATCAGGGGAACTCCGCCCTGGAAGTGGCGAGCCGCCAGCTGAGCGAGGCGCCGCCGCTGGGCTTGCTCAAGGAGAAGCGGGTGCCGCGCTGGCTCGCGCGGATCACGGCCCGCCTTCTGGAGCGGAATCCCGCGGACCGCCTTCCGTCCGCGAAGGCCACATTGAACGCGCTGGAGGAACGGCAGAGCCGCTTCTGGATGAGCCGGAGGCAGAGAATCAGGCTGGGTGCTTCGGCGCTCCTGGTCCTGGCGGCATGCGGGGCTCTTGCCATTCTGGACTACAGGCGCAGGGAGGCCCCCCTCACCCTGAATTTCCACGACAGGATGCTCGAAGCCCGCGATGCCGAGGGCAAGATCCTCTGGGAGCGCGAACTTCCACGTGCTATCCAATCGGCGTGCTACGGCGCCGCCGGCCCTGGTGGCCGACCCACCGTCGCCTGTTCCATAAACTGGGGCCCGGGTGCGAAGCGGTCGGGGTCCGATCAGAGCCAATTCAACGCCGTCCACATCTTCGACAGGCAGGGGAATCTGCTGAGATGGGCGCCCGTCACCATGGGGAGCAATCCCCTGGACCCCCATTACGAAGTCATGCTCTCGTCCCATCGTTTCGCCCCGCGCCTGGCCAATTGGCTGGTCGTCCAAGTCCGCCACGACACATGGTTCCCGACGGAGCTGCAGGTGTGGGAGTCGGACCGGAGCCGCACGGATGCCGTCTCCGACGCCCCACCCTTCGCCTGCAGCATCTATAACTCCGGGCACATCACCTTCTGGGCGCCCGCCGATATCGATGGCGACGGGGTGGAGGAGATCCTCTTCGCGGCGATCAACAACCGGCTCTTCCGGGCCAACGCCGTGGGGGCCGTCAGGTTGGCTGTCAGGCCCGGCGAATCGGGTCCCGAGGCGCTGTCGCCAGACGTCTCTTCCAATCCCTCTTCCCGCCCCCTCTTCTACCGGCTCATCAGCTTCGAGCGGGCACGGGCCGAAGCCGCCCCCACCCGCCTGAAATCGGGGGAGATCCAGGTCAAGACGGTCAGGGGGAACACCCTCCTCTTCACGCCAGGCGGGAGCCAGCTGAGCGGCGGGGCGGCCGCTCCCCTTTCCATGGAGCGCGTCAATGCTCTCAATGCCCAAGTGGCCCGGCTCTGCGACCTCAAGGACGCGGGCCGCTATACCGAGCTCCTCGAGACTTGCCGTGATTGGAAAGAGGATGGACCCGGTCCCTACGGCTGGATCGGCCGCCTGTTCAGAGCCTACGCCCTCATGGGGCTGGGACGGTACGGCGAGGCCTCGGGCCAGTTGGAGTCGGCGATTGCCGCGGAAAATCCCATTGAGGTCCCCCTGTACGCCTACCAATACGACATGGATTGCGCGTTCCTGGAGGGCGATTACGGGCGTTGTCTCAAGCAGTACGCCGATTGTTCGGTGGAGGTCAAGCAGATCGG
>JAKAJA010000319.1 GCA_021814085.1 Acidobacteriota bacterium
AATCGTACCTCAGCCTCAGCCAGTCGTTGTGGGGGTGGGTCAGGCCGCCCGTCAGCGATTTGACGAAGGCCTCCGAGGAGTTGGCCCCATAGCCGAACCACGGCTTGAGGCGGATGCGCGCCTCCATGGCGTCCCAGATGGCCAGCCGCCCTGAGGTCTGCAAGTTGGGGTTGTCTATGCTCAGGTCCGTGATACCACCGTGGCCCGAGCGGAACATCTTCTCCTGCACCCTGGGCGTATAGAACACCGCCAGCATGGCCGCCAGGATGAGCCCCCCGAAGAGCATCCGTTTACCCAGCTTCAGCTTCGCGAAGCTCGCCGGCAGCGTGGCCGCACAGGCCACAATGGCGGTCCGGGTCAGGGCGATCACGGGCACCAAGGCCAGCCCGCCCCACCACTTCAGGGCTCCGCGGTTGCCGTTGGCGTACTCGGCCACGAAGTAGGCCCCCAGCAGGCAGGCTGTGATGGCCTGGGGCGCGAGTCCCGTGCTTGCAGGCAACCTCCCCGTGACGAACAACCCCGTATTCACGACGACCATGACCCATAGGGCCACGGTAATGAAGCGCATCAGCAGGCGCAGTCCCGCGATCTCCTCACCCGCCATGCGGTAGGTGGAGGCGGCCAACCCCACCACCAGCGGGCAGAGGAGCATGACGCTCCGCTGGAGGGCGCTCTCGAAGTGAGACAGCGAGAGGTAGACGATCACCAGCGTGACCCAGGGCAGCCAGATCCACCACGGGAAGCTGATGGAGCCGACTCGGCGCAACAGAATCATCAGGGCCAGCACGAGAGTGACCACCCACGCCAAGCCGGCGATCTGGAATCCGAGGAAGCTGCCGCCTCCGAAGCAGGCCACGACCGTGGCGAAGCCCACCCACAGCACGAGGAAGGGCAGTTTGGCCCGTCTCAGCTCCCCGAACTGGCCGCGCAGCCGAGAGGGCGCGGAACGCCGCCGTAAGGCCGGACGGCCTCCGCGCAGCGGGAGGGATTTTGTCGTATGCCCGCCCGATTCCGTCATGATCTAGACGACCTTCCTGAGCGCTGCCCACCGGACGCGCCAGCCCAACACATACCTACCAACCGGGCCGGGCAAGCGGCTGAGCAAACCCATCGTGGCCAGCTTCAGCGTCCATCCCCGCAGCATTCTCGCCTTGTTGATCTCAACCCTGGACTCCCGAGGCCTGCCGTACTGAAGATACACGGAGGCTCGCATGGTGTGCCAGTGCGCACGGTACTGGCGAAGCGAACCCTTTCGAGCGGGGTCCGCGCTCTCCTCCAAGTCCGCCAGCCCCTTCCCCACGACATCCTCCGCATCGGGCAGGCGCTTGGGCCGCTCCCAGCGCCGGCGCGGCTGCCAGAAGATGGCGAGGGGTTCGGGATCATAGGCGATGGGCCCCCGCACGGCCAGCCTCGCCCAGGTCAACAGATCTTCGCCGGCGATCACGCCAAGGGGGAAGCCCCCGATGCCCTCCAGCACCGCTCTCTTCACGATGACGGCCGAGGTCCAGAGCGGGGGTGCAGAGGCGGCCGCCACCAAGAAATAGTCTTTCAACACTTGCGCAGACATCGAGGTATCGAGCCCGAGGATGCGGGCCGCTCTCATCCCCTTGCCGGGGAAGGCGTAGAAATAGCGCGTGGCGCAGACGGCGCAGTCCGTAAAGCGGCCCTGAAGGGCTACGACATGCTCCAGGAAGCCCGCCAGCCACTCATCATCGGCATCGAGAAAAGCCACCCAGTCGGCACGGGCCTCCTGGATGCCACGATTCCTCGCCGCCGAGACGCCAGCATTGGTCTGGTGCACCAGCCGGATGCGCGGGTCATCGAAGCGCGCTACCTCGGCCGCGCTCCCATCCGTCGAGCCGTCATCCACGACGATCAATTCCCAATCCTGGACGGTCTGCGCCAGCACCGACCGGATGGCCCGCGCCACCGTCGCCTCCTTGTTCCACAGCGGCATCACCACGCTGAAGATTGGCATGGCTGCTGGTGGCGGGAGCGGTGAGATTACGGTTTCTGGCATGGGTTAAGAGAGACTGGAGACGGGGGACGGGAGACGGGAGATACAGCCACATGGCGCGATTCAGCCACTGGACTCTTCATCCCTGACTCCGTAGGCCGATCCTCCGCGGGAACGCTCTCGCAAGGAACTTCGGAGCGCTTGAATCTTCACAAAGAGCTCATGGCCGCTTGTGCGCGACAATTGCGATTCCTGTGGCTGTAAATAACCCCGGCGCTGGGCCATATCAAGTGTCGCGATCGTTTCCAGGTATGAGCGGAGCGCCAGACCAAGGAACCTGCTTTGCTCCAAATCGGACTGCCCCGTTGAACCCTCGGCAATATTGAGCACGACGGAAGTGGCCGCCCGCCGGGCCTGACTGATCAGGTTGAATTCTTCCTGTTTCGGCCATGACTGCGTGATTTTGTAAACTTGATCAACATAATCCAGGGCCTTTTGATAGATGAGCAAATCTTGAAACTTATACCGTATAGCTTCCATTTCCCCCCCCGTCTCCCGTCTCCCGTCTCCCGTCTCCCGTCTCCCGTCTCCCGTCTCCCGTCACTCTTCCCCGCACAACGCCCGATGGGCTGCCGCAAACTCTCCCATGGAAAACCGGCGCGCCACTTCTGCCTGCGCTTGCGCCCCGAACCCGGCGCGTGCCTTGGGGTCTTGGAGAGATTCAACGATGGCTTTCGCCAGCGCTCCCGCGTCACCCACGGGCACCAGCTTGCCACCGGGCATGCCCTCAAGGATCTCCCTCAGCCCTTCGACATCCGAAGCCACCACGGGCAACCCCGCCGCCATGCCTTCCACGGCCACAAGACCGAAGCCTTCGAAGCGGGACGGCACGGCCAGCACATCCATGGCGCCGTAGGTGCCGTACACCTGTTCGGGGGTCTGCGCACCAGCCCAGATCACTTTGTCGGCGATACCCAACCTTTTGCTCTGCGCCCTCAGGCCATCCCGGTCCGGGCCGTCACCCACGACGAGAAGCCGGGCTTCGGGCACCTGGCCGATCACCTCGGACATAGCCCCCAAGAGGACATCCTGCCCCTTCTCGTGCCTGAGCCTGCCGACCACGCCCACCACGGGATGGCCCGAGAGTCCGAGTCTTTCCTGCAAGGCAGGGCCTTCCGCGGTAGCGCTGGCGGCGATGGCCCCGACCTCCACACCCGTGTAGAGCGTCCAGTGCCTCCGGCTTCCCACCTTCTTGCCCGGTTGCCACGCCTGGCTGTCCCTGAACCAGGAGCGTTCCGCCGCCTGCGAGACGCAGAAGAAGGCGGTGCAGAGCCGAGCGGCCGCCCTCAGCAGCAACCGCGCCTTCCGCCCATAGGGCGTGGCCGGCTGGTGGACCGTGGCGAACACCCGATTCACACCGGCAAGCCGCGCGGCCAGCACGGGCACAAAGCCCGGCGCCACGTACTCCACGTGAACCAGATCCGGCCTCTGCTCCATTAGCAGTCGGCGCAGGACCCTGGCCAGGTGAAGCAGCCCATCTTTGCGCCTTAGTCCAAGAAGTCTGACTCTCGCCCCCGCGGCCTGTACCGCCTCCACCATGGCTGGTTCATGCTCGTGGTAGCACCAGACCTCCACCGCATGCCCCGCCTCGCACAGCACCCGTGCCAGGAGCGGCTGATG
>JAKAJA010000320.1 GCA_021814085.1 Acidobacteriota bacterium
ATGCTGAAGAGGACGTACTTCCCGTAGTTCATCCGGCCCACGCCGGCCACCACGGGGGCGAAGGTGCGCACGATGGGCACGAAGCGGCAGAGGACCACCGTCTTGGCCCCGTACTTTTCGTAGAAGCCGTGGGCGCGCTGGATGTGGGCGGGATTGAATAGGAGGGACTTGGGCCGGGTAAAGAGGAGGGGACCCGTTTTCCGGCCGATCCAGTAGCCCGTGTTGTCCCCCAGGACCGCCGCGCAGATGAGGAGGCCGCAGAGGACCCACGGGTTGAGGCTGCCCAGGCCCGCGAGGATGCCCGCGGTCACGAGGAGGGAGTCGCCGGGGAGGAAGAAGCCCACCATGAGCCCCGTCTCCGAGTACACGATGGCGAAGAGAACGGGATAGCCGCCCCAGACGATGAGCGCCTTGAGCTTCTCCGGATCGTGCAATGCCCCCAGCAGGTTCTTCAGAAGCTCCATAGCGGTCCCCCTGGCGAAGTGTAAGGGTGCTTGAGGGGGGAGGTAAAGTCAATGGAGCGAGGGATAGGAGACATGGGACATGGGACAGGGGACGGGGAGAGGAGTTGGCGCGAACGGTCGGTTGAAGTTCGCACGTCCTTTCTCCCGCCGTCTTGGCCCGTCGGGCCTTTCGATGCTACCGTGAGTGTCCGGATCGAAGGAGCGGGGCGATGAAATCGAGCATCCGCGTTGGGGCGGCACGGGGGTTCTGGGGCGACCGGCGCGACGCGCCGGAGATGCTCGCCCGCCACGGCCATGCCGCGCATGGAGGTGGAGGTCCCCGCTGACCTCCTGTGACCCGGGGAAGGCCAGGGTCCGGGAAGGCGTTCCAGGATGACGGAGGATAGGCCATGCCCACGAACGTGATCGTCTACACCATGACCATCTGCCCCTACTGCATCGCGGCCAAGAAGCTCTTGGCCAAGAAGGGAGTGGCCTTCGAGGAGGTGAACCTGGACCAGCAGCCCGATCGCTGGGAGGAATGCGAGAAGCGCTCGGGCCAGAGCACGGTGCCACAGATATTTTTCGGTGACCGGCACGTGGGCGGCTGCGACGATCTCGAGAGCTTGAACAAAAGCGGGGAACTGGATCGGCTCATCGCCGACCTCAAATAAGGGGCCCTGCGCCCCGAGGAGATTCCATGACGCACTACACGAAGCATCACGCCGAGAGCGGGCTGGAGGACAAGCTCCCGGCCATCGAGGTGTGGCCGAACCAGTTTCCGTCCTACGAGATCACCATCGAATCCCCAGAATATACTGCCGTCTGCCCCAAGACGGGGCTGCCCGACTTCGGCCTCCTCGTCCTGCGCTATACGCCGAGCAAGGCCTGCCTGGAGCTTAAGTCCTTCAAGGAGTACCTCCTCGCCTACCGGAACGTGGGCATCTTCTACGAGAACGCCGTCAACCGAATCCTCCGCGACGTAGTGGCCGCCTGCAAGCCCGAGCACGCCAGCGTCACCGGGGTGTTCAATTCCCGCGGCGGCATGAACGCCTCGGTAGTGGCCACCTACACGAAGAAGGGGGGCTTCGGCGCATGATCGGCAAGATCACCCTGGGTATCGAGAGCCCGGTCGGCCGCCTGGACGTAACCCTCTCCTCCGAAGCCGTGCACCGCATCGACTTCAAGGGCGTGGCCCCCGACGGCCCCGTGCCGAAGGCCGTGGCCCCCCTGTACAAGCGCGTCAAGAAGGAGCTGGAGGAGTACTTCCAGGGACGACGCCGGGAGTTCGACCTCCCCCTCGAAGCCGACCCGCCCGGGACCGATTTTCAGAAGAACGTGTGGGCGGCCCTGTGCGACGTGCCCTTCGGCGAGGTCGTGAGCTACGGGGACCTGGCCCGCTGGGCCGGCCGCCCCAAGGCCGTCCGAGCCGTGGGCGCGGCCTGCGGCGCCAACCGCCTCCCCATCCTCATTCCCTGCCACAGGGTCGTGGCCAAGGAGGGCCTCGGCGGCTTCGGCGGCGGGACCAAGATGAAGAAGCAGCTCCTCAAGCTGGAGAGGGGCTAGCCCGACGATCCATTGCCCCCTGGGGCATCCCGGCGAACAACAGAAGGGGCGGCGCATCGCGCCGCCCCTTTTCCATCTCACGCGGCCAGAAAGCCGCCGGGGAAGATTGACCCCTAGTTCCGAGAGCTACTTCTTGGCGCCGCAGGTGGCCTTGCTCGGGCACTTGCCGCAGTCGTGCTTCGCGGCCGAGGGGTCCGCCCCCTGCACCTTCTCGAACTTGGCCTGGGGGGAGACCTTCACGATGGCCTTGGCGAGGGTTTCCGGCGTCGTCTTTCCGGGCTCGAAGGTGACCAGGAATTTTCCGTCGGCGGCCTCGGCTTTGGCGGAAACCACACCGGTCTCCTTGGCGAGGGCAGTGTTCAGGGATTTCACGATCGCGGGATCCTTGAGGTCGGGAACGGCGAAGACGGCCGTCTCCGGTCCTTTGGCAGCCTCCGACTTGGCGGGAGTCGTGACGGTCTCTCCGGCAAGGGCCGAAAGCCCGATGAGGGCGAAGGCGACGATCATGATCACCGCCGTGGCAGCGAGGACGAGCTTTTTCAGGGACATGGGGCAGACCTCCTCTGGGTTTAAGGTGACGCTTCAGCTTTTGGGAACCTCGAGGCCGTCCACCTCGAGGACCTGGAATACGTGGAATTGGGTCTCTTGAGTTCCTTCATCGTACACGGGTCCCTCGATGGCCTCCCGTATGTCCTGAACGCCCACGCGGGCGGGATCGAAAGTGACCTCCACGCGGTTCCGCGAGGCGTAGGCCGCGAAGCGCAGGACACCGGGGAGGTCCTTGATCTGGTTGGCGGCACGCTCCGCCGTGTCCACGCACTTGACGCCGCTCACGACGAGCACGGTGGTTCTCGGGTGTGCCACCGGTGCGGCGGGAAACTCCCTCACGACGCTGGGCACCGCCAGGAGGCGTGCCCCGCCGATGCCCAGGACGGCACACAGGATCACGAGGGTGGGCACTACCCAGTGGGGCATCCTCATGGCCCGACCCCGCACACGCGGAGTTCGAGGGCGCCCCCCGTGGGGCAGGCGGCTGTGCATTCCAGGCAGAGCGTGCATTCTCCCGAACGCACCTCGGGAGCGGAGGAGACCGCCAGAGCCTGCGGGCAGGCGTTGTCGCAGGAGCCGCATCCCGTGCACAGCTCATCGTCGCGCCGAAGGCGGAGCCGTCCCGCCGCGGAGAAGGGCCAGAGGGCAGCGCCGAGGGGGCACAGGTACTTGCACCAGGCGAGGGGTACCAGGGCCCCAAGCAGGAGCAGGGCCCCAAGGATGGCGTAGCTCCACGTCCGCACGTCGTGACCATGGGCGCTGAACAGGATGTAGTACGGGTCGTACCCGCGGAAGACGAGTTCACCCGTGGTCCAGGTGGCTGCCAGCACCGTCCCCAGAACAGCGAGGCGGAGGACGACCTTGAGGGCGACGTCCAGCTTTGGAGGGATGTCCCAAAGGCCCTGGTAGGTCTTTCGCCCGAAGATCCTTTTCCCCAAGCGCCCGGTCCACTCGAAAACGGCCCCCAGGGGGCAGGCCCACCCGCAGAAGGCCTTGCGGGCGAGGACCGCCAGGAGGATGAGGGCGATGAAGAGGCCGAGGTTGAGCTCCCCCGCGGCGCAGGTGAAGCGCT
>JAKAJA010000321.1 GCA_021814085.1 Acidobacteriota bacterium
GATCAAGCTGCTCCGGTTCCTCCAGGAGAAGACCTACGAGCCCCTTGGGGCGAACGTGTCGCTCAAGGCGGATGTGCGGGTCATCACCGCCACGCACCGGGACCTGGAGGTGCTGGTCCGCGAGGGAGCCTTCCGCAAAGATCTGTACTTCCGGCTCAACGTCCTCCAGATCGCCCTTCCTCCCTTGGCCGCGCGGGCCGAAGACATCCCACTCCTGACCCGCCACTTCATCCAGCGCTTCCGCGAAACCACGGGGAAGCCCATCGAGGGCATCTCGCCCGAAGCCATGGCCGCCCTCATGTGTTACGGCTTTCCGGGGAACATCCGGGAGCTGGAGAACCTCATCGAGAGGGCCTTCATCCTCTGCTCGGACCGGGAGGTCCAGCTGGAATGCCTGCCCGCCCACGTCGCGGAGTCCATGGAGGGTGGCCGGAAGAAGGGCGCGGGCGCGGCCGACCTGACGGGGATGGAGATGGAAGCCATCAATGCCGCCCTCGAGCGGCACGGGGGCAACCGCACCCTGGCCGCCAGGCAGCTCGGCATCCACCGCACGACCCTTCTGCGTAAGATGAAGCGTCACGGGGTGCAGGAGCCTGCCCATCGCCGGGCCGGTCGAGGCTGACCAGGGCACAGACGGCATGATCCATCAAGCCTTCGGACCTTCAGCCGGCTCTGCGTTGTCTTGGCCGGTTGGGACTCGAAGGCCTCAGGCGGGCGGTTGAATTCCCATCGGAAGCCGCACGGTGAAGCGGGAACCTCGGCCCGGGGCCGAATCAACGTGCAAGGTTCCCCCGTGCTTCAGGATCACCTTGTGGGCGATGAAGAGCCCGAGCCCCGTGCCCTCAAGACCCTTCGATGAAAAGAATGGAGTGAAGAGTTTTTCGCGGGTCTCCTGGTCCATGCCGATCCCGTTGTCTTCCACCACTGCCACGGCGTAACCGTCTTCCCTTTTCAGAGAGAAGCACACCCTGTGGCCGGCCTTCAGCTTGTCGATCCTGCAAGCGTCCAGGGCGTTTTCGAGCAAGTTGACGAAGCTGGCCTGAAGCGATTTCGGCTCGGCTTCGCAATTGCCCGCCTCCTCCAGGGAAACCTCCAGGGTGATTCCCTGTCTCTCCATGCCGGATCGCACCAGTTCCGCGGCCCCATTGGCGATTGTCAGGAGCGAGACGGACTCCCAGGCGGGCTCGCGCTCCTTGGCGATGTAGAGCAGGTCCAGGACCACGCTGCGGATTTGCTCCACATTCCTCCGGACCATCTTCCAGCCCTCTTCCACCCTTTCCGGACGGCCTTTCTCCAGCCCGGTATTGAGCAGGTACATGCCACCGTCCAGTCCTGTCAGGAGACCTTTAATGCCATGGGATACGGAGCCAACCAGGAGCCCGAGGTTCGCGAGCTGTCCCTGGAGCTGGCGGATCTCGGTAATGTTGGTGGACATTTCCATGACCATCTCGATTTCGCCGCTCGCATTCCGGATGGGCGCCGTCGAGACGAGGGTGTTGACGGGGCGTCCGTCGCGGGCCACCACCAGCTCCTCGCTCTCGTGTGCCTGGCCGTCTTGAAAAGTGCGCGCCACGGGACAGTTCAGGCAGGGCTCCCCGCGATGCTTGTAAACCTCGTAGCAGTAAGCCCCTATGTAGTTGCCGAAATCTTCCTGAAAACTCCGGTTGCATTGGACAATGCGCAGTTCCCTGTCCTGTACCGAGATATAGCAAGGGACTTCCTCGAAGAGGAGGCGGTAGCGCTCCCGGTTCTGCCGGAGTTTCTCTTCCAGGACCTTCATCGGAGTAATGTCGGCCGAGACTTCCACCACCGACTGAACTCCTCCATCCGGTGAAAGAATCGGCGAGGTGTAGACGAGAATCGGCATCTGCCTGCCGTCGGGCAGGGTTACCACCTGGCTTCCGGAGTGGGGCTTTCCGTCCGCGAAGGTCGCCTCGACGGGGCAATCCGGACAGGGTTCCTGCCGCTGCTTATAGACCTGATAGCATCTGCCGCCGAGGGAGGCTCCGAAGACCGCGGTAAAATTCTCGTTGGCGGCCAGGATGTGCCCCTCTCGGTCATGGACCGTCATGAAGCAAGGGGCACGGTGAAAAAAAGCCTGAAGGGACGGGGCCAGTTTGGCAGCTGGGTTTTCACCGGACATGGGACCTCCTATCCCATTCCTCCCCTAGCGGGGCAATGAAGACAACCTCACGTCTGGCCTTTCCCTTCTAGGGCCACCGCGATGGCCTTCTCCAAACCGGCCAAGTCGATGGGCTTTTCTATCCTGGCCGCGGGCTCCGGGAGGGGCGAGCACGCGCTGCCGAACAGCTGAAGGTCGGTGGCGCCCGTAATGAATATCACGGGGAGGCCCTGCAGCGGTCCCTCCTCCCTCAGCTTCCGGTAGACCTGAATTCCAGACTGGCTCGGCATGTTGACATCCAGCAGAAGGAGGGCCGGGGCCTCGCGGAGCGCGGAATCGACCACCATGTCCGCGTCGTACTCCCCACACGTCTCGTAGCCCAGATCCTCCAGCCAGGTGCGCAGGAAGACGACGACGTCGGGTTCGTCATCCACGACCATGACCTTCCTAGGTTGCCCCATGGCCGACCTCCTCCCCCCGCCCCGCGGAAGGATCATCGCCTTCCGCCGGGAAAACGGCGATGAAGCGTTCCCCGCCAGAGCCGACTGGCTCCGCGCGCAAGGAGCCCCCGTGGGCGGCGGCGATGCGCCAAGCCGCATGGATCCAGAGTCCCGCGCGGTCAGATCCAGAAGGGGCGTAGACAGGCCCAAGCGCCCCGGACAGCGTGTTCGAATCCATGGGCCGCCCGTTGTGGGTCACCTCGAACACAATCCAGGGCGGTTGCCTCCGTGCCTGCAGGGACACTCGACGGGCATCCGTCCCGCCCTTCTTGCCACAGGACTCAAAGGCGTTCTCCACGAGGTTGGCGAGGAGGGCCTGGATCCCGAAACGGTCGCCATGGAATCGCCCCTCTCCCGGAACGGCCTCGAGGGTGACGTCGTGCTGTTCGGCCAGGCGGGCGAACGACGAGGCACATTCCGAGAGGACCTCCTGGGAGGTCATCTCCTCTCGGTGGATCTCACGATCCCTCGCGTAATAGAGGGTATTCCCCACGAGGGATCGCGCGCGGCCGAGGTTTCGCTGGAGCATGTCGGTCCCGGACTTTACCCGCTCGGCATCTCCCTTGCGCAGGCCCGACTCGACGAGATAGAGTCCTCCCTCCAAGCCGCTGAGGAGTCCCTTTAGCGCGTGAGTCAGGGATCCTACGAAAGCCGCTTGCGAATCGAGCCGCCTCGACAGGTCCGCCAGCGCCGCCGAGCAATCGCCAGGGTCATCCATCGGTCCTCCCGCCACCACGGCCGCCCGCCCGACCACAGCCCCTCCGTTTAGTGGACCTTCCCCTTCAGCTCGAAGATCTTGCGCACGTTGAGCAGCAGGCTTTCCTCGTTCACGGGCTTGTTCATGTATCCCTCAGGAGGTGGTACCGGCCGCTCGTAGATCAGCTTCCGCATCTCGGGCTTGCCCGTGATGACGCATACGGCGAGGTGCTGGAGTTTAGGGTCCTCGCGCAGGGCAATGAACACCTCCACGCCGCTCTTGCCCGGCATGGAGAGGTCTAGGGTGATGAG
>JAKAJA010000322.1 GCA_021814085.1 Acidobacteriota bacterium
AAGACCTCTGCAAGGAGGTCCTCTCCTCCCGGGGCCTTCCACCTTCACCGGGAGTGGCCTTGCGGTCCAAGGCCGATCTGGGCCGGCCCCTGCACTTCCCCTTTCCGGTCTTCATGAAGCCCGTGGCGGACGACGCGAGCCACGGCATCGGGCCGGAGAACCTGGTGCGCGAGGCCAGGGCCTACAGTGTGAAGGCCGGCGACCTCCTGGAGCGCTTTCCCTCGGGAATCCTCGTGGAACCCTTTCTCTCGGGAAGGGAGTTCAATTGCGGCGTCATAGAGAGCATGGAGGACGGCCCCTTGGCCTTCCCGCCGTCCCTCGTGGACTATTCGGCCCTCCCCGAGGAGCATCCGCCCGTCCTGACTTTCGCCGCCAAATGGCAACCCGGGACCCCCGTCTATGATTTGACACCGACCATTTGCCCGGCCCCAGTGGATGTCCCCACCGTCGAACGGATCAGGGCCCTCTCGCGGGAGGCGTTCCAAGCACTTCGTTGCAGGGGCTATGCCCGGATCGACCTCCGGGAGGATGGGGAGGGCAACCTGCACATCCTCGAAGTGAACCCCAACCCCGACATCTCACCGACCGCCGGGCTGGCCAAACAGGCCAGGGCTCTGGGTTGGGACTATGCGGATCTCGTCTGCACGGTCCTCGACGCCGCCGAAAGGGGGCCGAGATGGATCCCGTGATGCGCGGGCTGCTGCCCAAGGATCGGGAGTCCATCGCGGCCTTGTTGTCCGCCACCGGGGTCTTCAGGCAGGCGGAGATCGGTGTTGCCCTCGAGCTCGTGGATGCGGCCCTCTCCAAGCCCGGCCAGGAAGACTACACCTTCACCGTGGCCGAGGTGGGCGGAGAGGTGGCGGGCTACGCGTGCTGGGGGGCCACCCCCTGCACGGAGGGCACCTTCGATCTCTACTGGATCGCCACGTCGCCGGCCTTCCAAGGGAAGGGGATAGGGCGGCGCCTCATGGAGGTCGCCGAGGCGGACATGAGGTCGCGCGGCGGGCGTCTCTGCGTCATCGAGACGTCCTCCCTTCCCCAATACGAACCCACGCGCCGGTTCTACCTCGGCCTCGGCTACTCCGAGGCCGCCGTCATACGGGATTTCTACACGGCGAGAGACCACAAAGTGATCTACACGAGGGTGCCCTAAAGCCGGCGCTCTCGGAGGCGGGTGCTGGCCCGTCTTGCCAACTCGGCCGAGGGACCTTAATATGAATGACCTAGGGAGGTGTTGCATGAACCGGTTCCGAATCGCGCGGTGCGCCGGTACGGCCCTGGCGGGCCTTTCACTGGCGCTTCTCCTAGCATGCGGCAGCAAGCACGCCCCCACCGCTCCGTCAACCTCGGAGGGTACCCAGCCTCCGGCCGCCGGGACCTCCCCCTGGACACCCGAGGCCACGACTCCGTCCCTCCAGGTGGAGTCGAGCGCGGACGTGTTCAACAAACAGGGGGTCCTCAAGCGGATTCAGTTCGAGACCAACAAGTGGGAGATCATGCCGGAGGGGCGCAAAACCCTGAAGGAGAATGCCGCCTGGATCCTCGCCCACTCTCAGTTCAAGGTGACCGTCGAGGGGAACTGCGACGAGCGCAACACCGAGGCGTACAACCTCGCACTCGGCGAGCGGCGAGCCAACGCCGCCAAGGAGTACCTCGTGGGGCTCGGCGTGGCCGCCGACAGGATCCAGACCGTCTCCTACGGGAAGGCCCGGCCCCTGTGCACCCAACATGACGAGGCCTGCTGGGCCCAGAACCGCCGCGACGAATTCCTTCTCATGGATGCCAAGTAAGGGGCCATGAGTTTCAAACTTTCGGGCTTCTTCCTCTGCGCCCTCCTCCTCTGCACCGCCGCCGCGGCGGGCACCCGGGAGGACATCAACCGCCTGGACCAGCAGACGACGGCCCTCGCGCAGCAGGTGCAGCAGCTCTCCGTCCAGATGGCGCAGCTCCAGAAATCCATCCAGACCCTCACCAATCGTCTGGACGCCGTTGAGAGGTCCGCGCAGACGGCCGACCTCCGGGCCGACCTCGACATGATGAAGCGGCAGATGGAGATGCTCTCCAGCCAGCTCGCCGCCCTCTCTCAAAACCGCGAGTCCCTGCCCGCCGTGGCCTCACCGATGCCGGTGTCTGGTCTCTCGGCGGCCCCTCCGCCTGCGCCCACAAAGGCGACGCCTTCCAGGGCCGGTTCCGCCGCGCCCAAACCCGTCGCGGCCTTGCCGCCTCCCCCCTCGGCCGTGAGCCCGGACCTGTACAACCAGGCCTACAGCGACTACATCCAGGGCAAGTACGACCTGGCGGAGGGCGAATTCAGGCAGTTCATGGATGCCTTCCCGGCCGACCCCCGGGCGGGCAACAGCCAGTATTGGATCGGGGAGTGCCTCTACAGCCAAAAGAAATACCCCGAAGCCAAGGACGCCTTCCAATCGGTCCTGGACAAGTACCCCCAGGGCAACAAGGCCCTCGCCGCTCGTCTCAAGCTCGGGCTCACCCTCGTGGCCATGGACGATACCGCCGGCGGTATGGCGGCCCTGAAGGCGCTGATCCAGGCCGCTCCCAATTCGGACGAGGCGCTCATCGCCAAGGACCGGCTAACGAGGCTGCAGGCGCCCTAGGGGCGGAGCCCCTTGGGAAGTGTGGCGTCTCCGGCCTTGCCAAATGATTCAAGTTAGCTCTGAGACGCCACACCAGCCGGGGCCGGTGTCACCGGCCCCTTTGCTTGCCTGGGCAATGATCTCCGTGTCATCCTCCGAGGCAGAGGTGGCTGGTGGAAGAGGGGTTCGGGCCGAGCGACAGCCAACTCATGGAAGAGACCGCCCGGGGTGACAGGGAGGCTTTCGCAAGTCTGATCGGGCGACACCAGCGCCTGGTCCTGTCCATCGCGGCCCGGTATCTGGGAGATCGCGACGAGGCCGAGGACGCGGCCCAGGAAGTATTCATCCGCCTCTGGCACGGTGCCCGGCGCTATCGTCCCTCGTCGGCGCTTGAGGCCTATCTGCGCACCCTCACCGTGAACTTCTGCCTGGACATGAAGCGCAAGCGGCGGTTCGTCCTTCTCTCTGGAGAAGAGGACCGGCCCGGCCCCAGCAATCCGCAAGGAGATGCGCTGCGCGAGGAACGCCGCGGTGCCATCGACCGGGCCCTTCAGCTCCTCCCCCCTGCACAGCGCATGGCCGTGGTCCTATTCCACATGGAGGGCCTCAATATTGGGGAAGTGGCCCGGTTGATGGAAACCTCGCCAAAGGCCGTGGAATCGCTCCTGTCCAGGGCCCGCGCTGCCCTCCGAGAGAGGCTGGACGGATACCTCCGGTAGCAGGGAGCAGGAAGCAGGGAGCTGGCGAGAAGAAGCCAGCGCTTACCCCGCTCCAGATGTTCCGGCTTCCGACTCCCCGCTACCAGCTCCCGGCTTCTCTGCCCACCGAAGGATTTCCTCCGCTCGTTCGTTATGCAAGGTGTGGAGGATCCCATGCGCTGCACGGGCACACGAGAACGGATCGACCGCCTCAACTCGAAGGACGAGCTGATGAGCCAGCAGGACCTGGCCTCCCACGTGGAGTCCTGCCCGGCATGCGCCGAGATCCTCCGACGCCATCTCCTCCTCGTGACGCTGCTCCGAGAATCCGAGATCGG
>JAKAJA010000323.1 GCA_021814085.1 Acidobacteriota bacterium
AAACTCAACCGCAAAGGCGCAAAGGTCGCAAAGGGTCTGTATCTTAAAATACAAAGAGTTCTTCTTCGCGTACTTGGCGTCTTTGCGGTTCAATGTTTTCTCCTTTATCGGTGGCTGATGTGATCAGACGAGTCTTAGACCCACACATCGAGGAGGCGAGGGAGGCGGCCCTGGAGGTCCTCCTCCACAACGATCGCGGGCCCTTCCACGGCCTGCCCCGCACGGCGGGATGGGGATACCCGGAACCCTATACTCGGGATCTGCTCATCGCCTCCCTGGGGATTCTCGCCCACGGCGACGAGCGGCTGGTCGCGAGCCTGCGCCGCGTTCTTCAGACACTGGCGAAGAACCAGACGGCCCTCGGCCACATCCCCTCCCTCGTCCACGACCCAGGGGACCTGGGCGCCAGCGACACCACGCCCCTGTTCCTCATAGCCCTCGCCTGTTACCGCAAATTCGCGAGGAAGCCGCTCTTTCTGGCGGGCGCGGCACGCAAGGCCCTCAAGTGGATGGCCTACCAGAGCCCCGACCAGGAAGGCCTCGTGGCCCAGCAGCCGACCAGCGACTGGCGCGACGAGCATTGGGTTCTGGGGTACGGCCTCTACGTCAACGCCCTCTACTGTGCCGGCCTCAAGCTCCACGGAAAGGATGAGCGAGCCGAGCAGATCGCCAGGCTCCTCAACCGGCACGAGATCTCGGGGGATGTGAAACCCCGGCACGTGCGCGAGGGCCTCGCCGTACCCAACCAGCCCTACTACGCCCTCTGGTCCTACAAGATCATGCACGACGACCGGTTCGACCTCCTGGGGAACAGCCTGGCCATACTCACGGGCATCGCCTCCCGCGAGAGAGCCCGCCGTCTCGTCACGTGGATCGAGAGCCGCTGCGCCGCGCTGCGAAAAAAGAAGGAGTTGGCCACGGAACTCCCCCCGTGCCTCTTCCCGTACATTCAGCCCGGTGACTCCGATTGGCGGGAGCGGTACGATCGGTTCAATAGGCCCGGGGAGTATCACAATGGTGGGGTGTGGCCCTTCATCTGCGGATTCTACGTGGCCGCCCTGGTGGCGGCGGGCCGCCCCGCGCTGGCGGAGAAGAAGCTCCTCGCCCTCGCCCGTCTCGTGAAGCCGGCGCGCGAGGCCGCTGTCACCTTCGGCTTCAATGAATGGGCAAAGGCCCAGGACGGACGGCCCATGGGCCAGGACTGGCAGACCTGGTCCGCCGCCATGTTCCTCTACGCGTGCTCATGCGTCGAGCAGCGCAGAACTCCGTTCTTAGACGACATCAGGAACCAAGGCCCGGGCCATTGACGTCGGCCCCTTGTCGGACAGCACCGTCCGTGCCGCGGGGGAAAAGAATCGCGCTCTAAGAGCGCTCCTACGACAGGGATGGAGGCTTTTAGTTTTTCCCTCCCCACTCCCCGCTCCCTCCTGGTCCCTGTCCCTTGTCCCCCCTACATTTTTGCCAGGTCCTCTGCCATACTCGCTCCATGAAAAAGGGAACCCGACCCTCAAGAACCGCATCGTGCCTCGTGGCCGCCCTCCTCCTCGCCCTCGGTGCGTCCGTCCTGGCGCAGGGCGCTGCGGGGATAGCGGCTCCCGGTTCGCGCGGCCAGCCTGGTGCAAAGGCGTCGGCCGCGGAACCCTCCGCGCGGAAGCCCCAGGAAGGGCAGCCGCCGGAAGCCGCCAGGGAGTCCCAGCCCGCGGGGGTGCCGGTCATCGTCGATGGCCGGGAGATCATGCGTATTTACACTCCCGCCGGGCCGTACACGGCCGAAATGCGCGCCCAGGGACTGGAGCAGAAGCTCGCGCTCCTCGGGAGCGACCCGTCCTACGACGAAAAGGAACTGACCACGGAGGATGACCACGGGGGGACAACGTTCCTCTATCGCGGCGTTCCCTTAGGGCGACTGTCCGATGAGGACGCCAAGGCGGAAGGCGTCTCGCGGAAGGAACTCTCCGATCACATCCTTCAAATCGCCAAGGAGACCATACGATCCTACCGGGAGGAACACAGCGCGCAGGCGGTCCTACACGACACACTCTTCGCCGTCCTCGCCCTCGCCATCCTCGCCCTCGTCCTCTTCCTGACGAAGATCGGCCACCGCTGGATCGAGAACCAGGTGGACCGGTGGTGCGAGAAGGACGGCTGGCTCGGGCGGCGGAGTGCCCTCGGCGTGCTGGGCCACGTCCATCTGGTTCGGATCGTCCTGTTCTGCCTCCGCCTGTTCCGCCTCGCCCTCGCCCTCGTCTTCGTCTACATCGCCCTCGCGGCCGTGTTCTCTCTCTTCCCCTGGACGCGAGAGCTGGCGGTGATCCTGGCGGACTACGGGCTGGCCCCCGTGAACGCCCTCTGGGGCGGGTTCCTCAAGTACATACCCAACTTCCTCTTCATGGCGGTGGTGTGCGTCCTCGCGTACTTCGCCGGGCGCCTCCTCAAATGGTTTTTCGACCGGATCGGTGAAGGGGAAATCACAATCTCCTGGCTTGATCCCGAATGGTCCGGAGCCTATTACCGCATCCTCCGGACGTTCGTCTTTCTGGGCGTGGCCGTCATCGTGTTCCCCTACATCCCCGGGTCTTCCACGCCGGCATTCAAGGCCATCTCCATCTTCCTCGGCGCCCTTGCGACCTTCGGCTCCTCCACTTCCATCAGCAATCTCATGAACGGCCTCGTGCTCATGAGCATGCGGCCCTTCCACACGGGGGACTGGGTAAAAGTGGGAGAGACGGAAGGCAAGGTCGTGGAGGTGAGCCTCCTCGTCACGCGCATCAAGACCCCCAAGAACGTGATCATCACCGTACCCAGCTCGCTCATGGTCGGGAGCCACGTCCTGAACTTCAGCGAGGAGGCCAAATCGGGGCCGGGGCTCATCGTGCACACCACCGTGACCATCGGCTACGACGCCCCGTGGCGGCAGGTGCACGAGCTCATGATCGGAGCGGCGAGGAAGACCGCGGGCATCCTGGACGAGCCCGCCCCCTTCGTCCTCCAGACGAGCCTGGACGACTCCTACGTGAGCTACCAGATCAACGCCTTTACCCGCGAGGCGTGCGACCAGCCCCGACTCTACGGGGAGCTGCACCAGAACATCCAGGAGGCCTTCAACGGCGCGGGCGTGGAGATCCTGTCCCCGGCCTACCACGCGGTGCGCGACGGCAACGCGGTCACCATCCCCGAGGGACAGCGGCCAGCGGGCTACGAGGCGCCCTCCTTCCGGGTGGACGTGAAGAAACCCTGACCACGAGCGCGCTTTTCCTAATGATGTCATTGCGAGGAGGCCGCAGGCCGACGTGGCAATCTCTTTTTGCACGGCGAGACTGCCGCGGTCGCTGCGCTCCCTCGCAGTGACAATTGAAAGGCGGGGACTGTTTCGACCTCCAATTCCTCGCGGAGACAGAATCCCCCAAGCGACTTCAGGGTCGCGCCAAATAAAAAGCCCCCTCGGTTTCGAGGGGGCTTTCTATCTAGAGCCCATCTCAAAATAGGGCGCGGCCGCGCGCGCGGCGCCGAGCGAGCAGGACAAGGCGGCCGACCGACGACAGGGTGGTGCCCTTTCTAGGGAGGCCAACGCCGTCATGCGAAGCCCGCCGCCCGCGCCCGGAGGGACGGGACTGGCCGGGCGCCTGGC
>JAKAJA010000324.1 GCA_021814085.1 Acidobacteriota bacterium
TTCTGGATGTCCATCCCGGCGGCGGCATACGCGGCCACTTGGGCGTCGTCCTGCTGGATGTCGTCCTTCCATGTGCCGATGACGGACATGTCGGAGCGGGCGATGGAGGCCACGCAGTCGTTGGGGCAACCCGAGAACTTGAACTTGAACTTGTACGGGAAGGGCGGCCGGTGCAATTCGTCCTGGTAGTCGTGGGTGATGTCGTTGCAGACCTTCAGGGTGTCATAGCAGGCCCATTCGCAGCGGGCTTTGCCCACGCAGGCCGAGGGCGTCCTCATGCAGGAGCCCGAACCGCCCAGGTCGAACCCGGCTTCGCCCAGTTCCTTGAAGCAGGGCTCCAGCTCGTCGGTCTTGGTGCCCAGGAAGACGATGTCTCCCGTGGAGCCGTGCATGTTCGTGAGGCCCGATCCGTGGCGCTCCCAGATGTTGCAGAGGGTACGCAAGGCGTCGCTCGTGTAGAACCACCCCGAGGGCTGGTTGACGCGCATGGTGTGGAAGTGGGCGACCTGGGGATACTTCTCGGGAAGGTCGCTGTACCGCCCGATGACCCCGCCGCCGTAGCCCATGACGCCCACGATGCCGCCGTGTTTCCAGTGGCCCTTCTTCTCCTCGTAGGACTGCTCAAGCTGGCCCAGGAGGTCGTCGCATACGGGACTCGTCTCTCCGGCCAGCTTGATCTCCTTGACGAAGCTCGGCCAAGGTCCCTTCTCGAGCTCGTCCAGCAGTTTGGTGTCTCTCTTCTTTTCCGCCATCATTAACCCTCCTCGAAACAAGCCCAAGGACCGTCGCTCCAGGTGTGTCGGAGCACCAGCGTTCCGGTAATCGCTCTACGTGTTCCCCCTCCGCTCCCCCCTCAAGTGCCGCTCAGGTTCTCTGCCGCGTCGCCGCCATGGCCAGGGTCCGGTAAACGAGGTGCGCGAACTTGGTGTATGGCGCGTACAGGAACAGCGCGAAAATCAAGACGAGGTGGATGAAATAGATGGTGTACATGGCCGTCACCGACTGCGCGAGCCTCAGCAGTTCGGCGGCGATCCCCGTCCCCACGATGCTTACCAGGACGAGGAGGAAGAACCAGTCGAAGTAGGTGCTGGCCTTCCGCTTCTCCGGGTCCGCGACGCGGTCGGCCAGGAGGATCAGGCCCCCGATGAAGACCACCAGGGCGCAGGCGTTGGCGAAGATCTTCCAGGGGTTGGACAGTGCCAGGGGCGTGTGCATCATCCCCACCATGGTGCCGATGCCCACCACGGTCCCCATGAGGGCCAATCCCGCAAACCCCCAGAGGGTCAAGAGATGGCCCCAGAATCGAACCCGCTCCTTGCCGCAGTCCTTGAAGCGTTTGTGGGTCATGATTTCAACTAGGGACGGGACCAAGCCGGCGACGAGGCTGCCGCGGGCCCCGGCGGACCTCAAGGCCTTGACGAACCTCACGACCCCGATCCCGAAGGCCAGCATGACGAGGCCCGCGATGGCGAAGAAGAGCGGCTCCAGGAGATGGAGCGGAAAGACGTTTGCGAACTCCCGGGGCTCGGTGATCTCCTTTGGACCCCACAGGGCCAGCCCGCCGAACACGGCCGCGGGCACGAGGAAGAGGAAAGGGAGGGCCTTGGGCGTGGCAACAAGCCGACCGAGGAAAGACGGCGCGGCGAAGTGCTGGATGGCCTGGCTCCTCAGAGCCCCCATCACGTCTCCGGGCCTGGCGCCGCGGGGGCACCGCGTGGAGCAGTCCCCGCAGTTGTGGCACAGCCAGATGGCCGGGTCCGAGAGCACCTGGTCTTTCAGTCCCCACTGGGTCCTGATCATCTGCTGCCGGGGAAAAGGAGCATCATCGGGCGCCAGGGTGCAGGTCACCGAGCACGTGGCGCACTGGTAACACTTCTTCAGGTCCTCGCCGCCGGAGCACATGACGCCCTTGATGAAACCCACGTCCGGTTGGATCAGCATGGAATCAGCCATGAAACCGGCTCCTTTTTTTCCTAGTCCCCCAGTCCCCTAGTCCCCTAATCCCCGAGTACCCGTCAGAACCCCTTGTAAGGATTCGGTCCCATCTCGCGGATCTTGCCCATGAACTCGTTGATCATGACGGGGAGCTTGTCGTACTCGTTGATGGAAAGCTGCGTGAGCTGGATGCGCTCGGATTCGAGCTGGAGGCGCTGAAGGGTTTCCTTCACGTTTTCCAGCCTGGTGTTGGCCAGCTCGCTGCCCTTGGCGAAGTGGCACTGGTAGTCGTCCCCGTACTTGCACCCGATGAGCATGACCCCGTCGATCCCGCCGGAGAGCGCGTCGGCGATCCAGACGATGTTGAGGGATCCCAGGCACCTCAGCGGGATGATCCGCACGCTCGGGTCGTACTGGACCCGGTTCAGGCCGGCCACGTCCAGTGCCGGGTAGGCATCGTTCTCGCACATGAACACGAGGACGCGGGGCTTATCCTCATCCTCCTCGGGGACCTCGATGGCCTTGATCATGGTGGCGATCATGTCCACCGAGTAGTTCTTGAAGGAGATGATGCGCTCGGGGCAGGCCCCCATGCAGACGCCGCAGCGGCGGCAGCGGTAGGGGTTGGGCTTGGGCGTGCCCTTCTCGTCCTCGTCGATGGTCCCGAAGGGGCACTCCTCCGTGCAGCGCTTGCACTGGGTGCAGCGCTGGAGGAAAAACTCGGGGAAGGACATGTCCCCCGCCCGGGGGTGCACGGCCTGGCCCACGCTGGCGAGCTCCACCGACTGGATCGCCTTCATGGCGGCACCGAGCGCGTCTTCCTGGGCGTGGGCCGAGTCCATGGGCGCGCGCACCGTTCCAGCGGCGTAAATGGCCGTCCTGCGCGTCTCGTAGGGAAAGCAGACGAAGTGTGAATCGGGGAAGCCGTACCGCAGGACGGGCAGGTCGGGACCCTGGCGGTAGGTGAGGTTGAGGATGCCCGTGCCCTCGTGGTGCTTGAGCTCCTCCACCTTCTTCTCGGCCTCAGCGCGCTGGGTCTCCGATTCGTTCCTCAACACCTTGGCCTGCGCGTCGTGGAGCTGGCGGATGGCCTCGCCGTCCGCGGAGTTCGGAACCATTCCCGTGGCCAGGACCACGAGGTCCACCACCACCTGGATGGTCTCGCCGATGAGCGTGTCCTTGACCCCCACCGCGAGCTTTCCTCCGGCGGCCTTTTCCACGACGGCCACTTCGCCCTTGGTGAGGAAGGTTCCCGGGTGGTTCTGGGCCTTGGCGTAGTACTTCTCGTACTGGCCCGGCGTGCGCATGTCCTTGTAGACGATGAAGACCTTGGCGTCCGCGTTCTGCCGGTGCACGAGCTCGGAGTGCTTGAGGGTCGCCATGCAGCACACGGAGGAGCAGTAGGGCAGGTGGTCCTTGTCGCGGGAACCGGCGCACTGGACGAAGAGGATGCTCTCCACGGCCTTCCCGTCCGAGGGCCTCTTGAGAGGGCCCGCGGAGGCCATCTTCTCGAACTCCACGTTGGTCACCACGTCCGGGGTGAGACCGTAGCCCAGGTGCGCGAGCTTGGCCGGGTCGTAGGGCTTCCAGCCCGTGGCCATGACCACGGCCCCCACGCGGTGGACCACGCTGTTGCCGCCCGCCTCAATGGTGACGTCGAACTGGCCGGGCTGCCCCGTGGTCTGGA
>JAKAJA010000325.1 GCA_021814085.1 Acidobacteriota bacterium
CGCACATGGCTTCGCCCGAGAGGCATTCGGCCACTCGGGCGTGCCTGTGAATCACGTCCTGTCGGTCGGTCCCCGGGAGCAGCGCCGCGGCGCCCCCCTTCCCTTCCGCCGTGGATGCGCAAAGAGAAAGGAGCGCCAGGACGCGGTCCCATTCGAGGGCCCGCAAAGTCCTGACGTCCATTTGAGGTCTTAGAATTCCTTTTTAGGCGTTAAATTTGCGTTCCTGGGCCAGGCGCTTGAGGAGCTTTTTCCGAGCCGCCAACGCTTTCTTCTTGCGCTTCACGCTGGGTTTTTCGTAGTGCTGGCGCTTCTTGAGCTCCGACAGCACGCCCGCCTTCTCGCACTTGCGCTTGAACCGACGGATCGCGCCGTCGATGTTCTCGCCGTCTTTCAGAACGATCGTGGGCAAACTTATCGCCTCCCCTCTTTTCGGATTATGCGCACGTAGTGCTCAGGTCAGCGCACGGAAAGGGCTTTATACCAAATTTCTCAGGTAGATGCAAGACCCGTGGGGACGGGAGAAGGGGAGAACGGAAGGACGGGACTGGGGGACTGGGGGACTAGGAAAACCAAGTGACGGCCCGCTTCCCCGCTCCCCGCTCCCGAAAAGACGTGAGTAGGTGATTAGGGGATGAGGTGAGTAGGCAAGAAAAAAGCCGCGATTGGAACGCTTTCTTCTCTGCTCCCTGCTCCCTGCTCCCCGCTCCCCTAGTAATACATCCGCCTCTGCAGGGAGACGTCCTTGAAATAGGCTCTCGCGGCCTGGACGTCCAGGGAGATGGCGGCTTTGAGGTCGTCCACGGAGGCGAAACGCCTCTCGGGGCGCAGGAACTGGAAGAAGAGGATCCGCGCGCGCTGGCCATAGCAGTCCTTCCCGCCCGACAGGCAGTGGACCTCCACGGCCACCTCCGACTTGCCGAAGGTTGGCCTCGTCCCCAGGTTGGCCACGCCGGGCAGGAGGAGGGGCTCACCGAGGTCCACGGCCACGGCGTAGACCCCGTGGGCGGGGGTGAGCTCGTTCTCGATGGCGAGGTTGGCCGTGGGGAAGCCGAGTTCGCGCCCGCGTCCGTCCCCGTGAGTCACGGTTCCCTCGATGACGTACGGCCGGCCCAGGAGGTGGACGGCCTCTTCCATCTGGCCCTCCATAAGGAGCTTGCGTATCCGGGAAGAAGAGACCTCTTCACCTCCGACCTTCAGCTTGGAGAACGCCTCCGCTTTAAATCCCAGTTCTTCCTGAAAACTCTGGAGCAGTCTGATGTTCCCCTCCCGGCCCCGGCCGAATCTGAAATCCTCCCCGATATAGATCTCCCGCGGCCTGAGCCGTGCCGCGAGGAGCCGGATGAACCCCTCGGCGCTCACCTCGCTGAACTCCCGGGTGAAGGGGATCTCCAAAAGCACCTGGATGCCGAGGTGGGCGAGGATGTCGCGCTTCTGCGCTGGGGTCTGGATGAGCTGGGGGGCACCCTCGGGGTGCAGGACCTTCAGGGGATGAGGCTCGAAGGTCACCACGGCGCTCGTGCCCCCTTCCTCCCGGCCCCTGTTGATGACCTTGCGCAGGACCCGCTTGTGCCCGCGGTGGAGGCCGTCGAAGTTCCCAATGGTGAGGATCACGGGGGCGCTGAGGGGTGGTATGCGGTCGAAGTCGGTCAGCAGGATCATGCGAGCCTCGTCAGGATGACGGCAAGCAGCCCGGCCAGGAACCCGGCGGCCACGTCGTCCGCCATGACGCCCCAGACCCCTGGCAGGTGCTCGAGTCGGTTGATGGGCCAGGGCTTGAAGATGTCCAGCAGCCGGAACAGGAGGAAGGCGAGGAGTATCCGCCCAAAATCGGGGGTCACGAGGCTGAGGGCGCAGAGCATGCCCGCCACCTCGTCGATGACCACCCAGGAGGGATCGGCCACCCCCGTGGCCTTGAGCACGGGCGGAACGGCGAAGGCCGCGAGGAGGAGCACGAGGGCCAGCTCGGCCAGGGGGAGGAGGAGGACCCACTCGCCGGGCATGAGGAAGGCGGGGAGGTAGAGGAACACCCCCACGAGGGACCCTACCGTTCCCGGCATGCGCGGCGAGAAGCCCAGTCCCAAGACCGTGGACCCCGCCACGGCCCAGATGGGGCCTCTGTCGTGGCCGCCTTCACCGCCATGGGTCATCTATTCACCCTGCTTCTATTTGGCCGAGGATAGTGAATAGTAAAAAGTGAAAAGTAAAAAGTGAGAAGCAACAAGAGCCACTTTCCAGCCTCGCAATGTGCTTCCCGCCGTGTCCCCAATCTCCTGTCCCTGGATAGCCCATTTCACTAAACCCTTGCGCATCGCATTTCGGGGTGAGCATCAGCCACCAGCAGCCAGCAGACGGTCTTCTTTTCACCTTTCACTATTCACTCTTCACTTTTCACTTCTAACTTTTCACTTCTATATAATTTCTCCCACCAGGTCGTAGGGGTGGGCCTCGCTGATGCGCACCCGCGCCATAGTGCCCGGCGCGGCGAAACCGTCGTTGATGAGGACCTTGCCGTCGATGTCCGGGGCCTGCGTGGCCAGCCTTCCCTGGAGGAGGTGCTCCGTCTCCTCGCAGGCTCCCTCCACGAGGACCTGGAACGTCTTGCCCACCTTGGCCCTGTTTTTCTCCCAAGAGACGCCCTGCTGGATCTCCATGAGTCTCTGCTGGCGCCGAATCTTCGTGCGCCGGTCCACGGGGTCCCCCAGGGCGTGGGCCACCGTCCCGTCTTCCCTGGAGTAAGTGAAGACTCCGACGTGGTCGAGGCGGGCCTCGCGGATGAAGTCGCACAGCTCGGCGAAGTGCTCCCTCTTCTCCCCCGGGTATCCCACGATGAACGTGGACCGGAGGGCGATACCCGGAACCGCGGCCCTGGCCTTGTCCAGGAGCTTGAGGAAGGTCCTGGCGCTCCCACCCCGCTTCATGGAGCGGAGGATGTGGGGGTGGGCGTGTTGGAGGGGAAGGTCCAGGTAGGGGACCACGCGTGAGCATTCCGCCATGACTCCGAGGATCTCCTCGGACAGGTGGTTGGGGTAGGCGTAGAGGACGCGTATCCAGGGGATCTCCGTCTCGGCCTGGAGGTGCCTCAGGAGCTTGGCGAGGCCGTCCTTGATCCCCCGGTCGCGGCCGAAGTCGGTGCTGTCCTGAGCCACCAGGATCACTTCCTTCACACCGCCCACGGCCAGCTCGCGGACCTCGCGGACCACGTCGGCCATGGGCCTGGACTGCAGGTGGCCCCGGAAGGAGGGGATGGGGCAGAAGGAGCAGGGGTTCTCGCACCCTTCCGAGATTTTCACGTAAGCCAAGAAGGGCGGCGTGGAGAGGATCCGGGGGGAGAGGCCGTTGTAGAGGGCCACGTCCTCCGTGACGGGTACGGCGAGGTCGGGGCGGGCCAGGAGCTTGGCCACGGCCCCCGCGGAGCTCAGGGGGATGAACCCGTCGATCTCCGGGATGGAGGCCCTCAATTCGTCCTTGTAGCGCTGGACGAGGCATCCCGCCACGATGAGCCGCTTGACCTTCCCATCTTTCTTCCGCTCCGCCACCTCCAGGATGGCCTCGACGGATTCCTTCTTGGCGGCGTCGATGAAGCCGCAGGTGTTCACGATGACCACCTCGGC
>JAKAJA010000326.1 GCA_021814085.1 Acidobacteriota bacterium
GGCCCTGCCCCGCCGCATGTTCTACTGATTCCCCCGACGCGCCCTCGCCTTGACCGTCCCGCGGCCCCACCCTATGCTAAGGGCTGCGGAGAGATGGCCGAGCGGTCGAAGGCGGCGGTCTTGAAAACCGCTGACCCGCAAGGGTCCGGGGGTTCGAATCCCTCTCTCTCCGCCACTCAATCCAAAGGACTTACGGGGCTCTTGGAACTACCCGACGCGAAGCCGGGCTGGGGAGGATTGCAGGTAAATTGCAGGTTTGAATCGAGGAGAGTCACCGCGTTCCGGAGGTGCGGTTCCGCGAGGTGGGCGTACTTCAGGACCATCGCCAAGGTAGTATGGCCGAGCAGACGCTGGACTGTGACCAGGTCCGCCCCTGCCATGACCAAGCGCGAAGCGAAGGTGTGTCGGAGCGTGTGCCAGCATACTCCGTGAAGCTCCGCCTCCTTCACGGCCTTTTCCCAGGGCTTGCGCAGGGCCGCGTAATTGCCCCTAAATCGGGCGAAAACCAGGGCGTCGGTCTTGATGGCCCTAGGTAAGGTTTCGAGTGCTGCTTTAGCCCTGGCGTTCAGTGGAACCCTGCGGGATCGCTTGCCCTTGGCCTTCTCGGCGGTCACGGTGATCTCTTCGCGCTTGGTATCAACCTGGCCCCATGTGAGGGACAGCATTTCCCCGAGCCGAAGGCCAGTGTTGATGGAGAAGATGATGGCAGCATGGATATGGGGAGGGGCCTTCTCCAGTAGGGCGGTTTCCTCCTCGGGAGCAAGGAACCGATCCCGCCGGGATTCCGGCTTGAAGAACTTCACGGCCTTGACCGGGTTTTTCTCGCACAGGCCCAAGGTGATGCAGACAGAGAACATCCGCTTCATCCGCGCCAGATCGTTGTCCACGGTCTTGGGCTTCACTGTGGCCACCCTGTCCGCCTTGTAGGCTTCCACGTCCGCCGCACCTATCTGGTCAAGGGACCGCCCCTTGAACTTTGGAAATGCCTTCCAGCGCTTGGAGTAGTAGGTGTCATTCCGATAGGTATCGGGGCGCGTGTTCGTCTTGGACCACTTCAAGAACTCCTGGATACCCTCCTCCAGCGGAGTATGGACGTTCTTGCGTCGGTCCAGGTATCGTCCCTCCCGCATTTCCGTCCTAGTTTTTTCCAGGTACATCCTTGCTTCCGATTTTGTCCGGGCAATGTGACGACGGAGCGAGCCGCCGGGGTCCTGGTAGCACCACTGCCACCGCCCGTCAGGTAACTGTTTGAGCCCACGTTCTCGACGCCCTGCCATTCATGCCTCCTTTCTGTCGAGATCCTTGTGAAAGAGCAAGAGATTGGCCTTGTCGGGGTGAACAGTCCGATAGGCCGCCTGCATCGCTTCGACAATGGTTTCCAGGTCGGCGCCCCTTGGGACCGAAGTCTCGAAGTGAGCGCCGGATCGAGAGCCAACGTACGTGACGAGCAGTACTAGTCCTCGGAATGGATGAGGTACGGCAACGAACTCCACATCACCGAAATGGAAGATCATGGAGTCATAGTCGGTGTCGGCATACCCAAGGCTTTGAAGCTGGCCGCGGAAGTCGGGATCCATTGGCTAAGCCTCGTCCTCGCTCACTAGCTTCCTCACCACGAGCTGGTGGAGGCCCAGCAGGTAATCTGTGAGAGTCATGCCGCAGGCCTTCGCGGCCAACTGGATCTCGGCCTTGTCGGCGGGAGTGAGTCTGATTGTGATGGCCTCGGTCTTCACTAGGGCCTTGCGGATCCTCTCTGGCGGTACGTTCGCCAAAAGTTCAGCTAGCCGGTCGTAGCTTTTCTTGTTCGGGCTCATGCGGCCTCCCTCTGGAGAATCCCCTTGATGACCTGGGGCTTCCACAGGCCCCCGTTCTTGGTGGATATGCCTCGGAGTTCAAGTTCGGCCGCGATCTTTCTTAGCCTGGCCCCTTCTGCCCGCAAGGTCTTCATGAGCTCCAAGGCGGCTTGTTCGGTCTCATCAGGAAGCAGGGTAAGACCGTCGAGTGCGAGCCTGAACCCGAAGGGTATCGTCCCCACGCGCCTTCCCCGGGATCGCATGTGCTTCATGGCCGCCGTTGTACGCTCGCTGATCTGGTCCCGTTCGAATTCCGCGAGTACCGCCAGAAGCCGGAAGACCATCTTTCCTGCGGCCGAGGTTGTGTCGATGCGCTCGGACAGGGAGACGAGGTCCGCGCCGGCCCGATCGAGTCGCTCCGAAATGGAGAGGGTGTCCTTGGTGGAGCGCGCCAAGCGGGACAGGGAGTAGACCACCAGGGCGGCTTTCCCCTCGCACGCCTGCGCAACGGCTGCTTGGAGGCCGGGGCGGTTAAACTTGCTACCACTTAGCCCGGCATCAACATGCACACCAAGAAGGGTGAAGTCGTTCCCCTGGCACCATGCTCTAATCTTGGCCTCTTGGGCCGCAAGGCTTACGCCCTCAGCGGCTTGACCTTCCGTACTTACCCGGACATACCCGACAGCGTTCATCACCCTCTCCTCTTTAGTTGCACTAAATATAAGTCGTGCAATCTAAAAATCAAGGGCTGGCTGTCAGCGAGGGACCCCTTGCTGACGAAACCGATAATTCGGTCGGATGCGATCTCCACACCCTGGCATCCACCCAAGGGCCCCGCCCTAGACTCGCGGACAGACGGCGGTATTCGGCCCCCAGGGGAGAGGGGGGGACGGGTCGAGAATCCCAGGAAATCCCTTCAGGATTTCTTACATATAGGTTGCTGGGACATTTCCCCCCTTTAAGCGTCATCCTCCGCCCCCAAGGCGCCCTCATCGCTTGGCCCTTTTCTCTGGTGCGTTTCCCCCTTCTCCGTCGTCCCTTGGCCCATTTCCGTGCCCAGGAGGAGGAGCTTCTGGACGATGAGTTCGAGCGGTCTGCGCCCCTCTGGCAGTTCCCCTAAGACCTTAGGCGGAGCTTCCAGCGAGCCGACTACGAGGACCTTCTGGCCGGCTGACACCCGTCCGACAAGGGCCTCGGCCAGCTTGCCCCAGACCAAAGTGGGAAGCCATGTGGTCAGGACCCCACCTCGCCCGCCGCGCCGGTGGACGGCGAGTTCAAAGGTGAGCATGGCTTGCCCACGGAATGAGTATTGGAACGTTGGTGCTTTCCCAACCCGGCCCGAAACGACCACGTTATTGGTGTCCATGATTCTGGCTCCATAGTTTCTATATAGATATGTGGCACGGACATCTCCCCGCGCGCGTGATAGACCGCTTCGTCAGTCACGGGGATCACCCCCAACATCCGATTGTTGGTTCGAACGTTCGTTGCTCGCGGTGGCAGGTGGGTGACAACGTTTACAGACCCATGGACCCGGCTCAACCGTGCCGTCCGCATACCTGACTGTCCCCCTCCAAAAGTCCGATCCCTGGCAGGCCAGGCAGCGAACGGGGAGTTCTGGGCCCAGCATCCGGAGGAGTGCCGCCTTGTTAAGACGGACCTCTTCCAGGAGCCCGGGTGGAATAGCCTGTGGAGGAGCAAGTCGAATCCGATCCCCGTGGCGGGTAGCGGTGACGCCCGCTTCCTTAAGATGTGCGAGGACCTCGACCGCGTTCATGCCCTACACCTCCAGGAAGGCCCTCTCGTCATAGGG
>JAKAJA010000327.1 GCA_021814085.1 Acidobacteriota bacterium
GGGGGTGGCGATGCCCGAGGACGTGCCCCGCCTCACGTACGTCGAGGCCATGGAACGCTACGGGTGCGACAAGCCCGACACGCGGTTCGGCCTGGAGATCAAGAGCGTCTCGGAGATCGCCGCGGGGACTTCCTTCGGCGTGTTCAAGGGGGCTCTGGAAGCGGGCGGCTGCGTCCGCGGCCTGTGCGTCCCCGGCCAGGCGGGCATCTCGCGCAAGCAGATCGACGACCTGAACGGGGTGGTGAAGCCCTACGGCGGCAAGGGGGTCGTGTCCCTCATGCGCAAGGGCGGACAGCTCGCCGGGGCGGCCCTCAAGCACATCGGCGAGGGTCCCGCCGCGGCCCTCCTTGATGCCGTTGGGGCCGGGGAAGGCGACCTGGGCCTCTTCGTGGCCGACGCGTACGACACCGCCTGCGCCTGCCTCAGCGCCCTCCGCCTCCATTTCGCCAAGACGCTGAGCCTCGTGGACCCCAAGCGCCACGACCTCCTCTGGGTCCACCGGTTCCCCATGTTCGAGTGGAGCCCCGACGACCGGCGCTGGGTGGCGCGCCACCACCCCTTCACCATGCCGAGGCCGGAGCACCACCCCCTCCTGGACGGCGACCCCCACGACTCCGCCTCTTCCCTGGGCAAGGTGGAGGCCCTCGCCTACGACCTCGTCCTGGACGGGAGCGAGATCGGCGGAGGCTCCATACGAATACACAGGGGGGACATCCAGAAGAAAGTGTTCCGCGCCCTCGGGTTCACGGAGGAGAGGGCCCAAGAGCAGTTCGGGTTCCTCCTGGACGCCTTCCGGTACGGCACGCCGCCCCACGGCGGCATCGCCTTCGGCTTCGACCGGCTGGTCATGCTCCTTTTGGGGTGCGAGTCCATCCGGGACGTCATCCCCTTCCCCAAGACCACCTCGGGCCTGTGCCTCATGACCGGCTCCCCAGGGGCCGTGGAGGAGAAGCAGCTGGAGGAGCTCGCCATCTCCCTCAAGAAGAAGGACACCGAATAGACCGCCGTGGCCCCTGCCACGGGGAGGCCGCATATTTGCCACCAGAGGAGGACTGCCATGATCACCGCCCGCCGGTTGTTGGCCCTTGGGGCCATGCTCGTAGCGGCCGCCGTGTTTGCCGCGGAGATCTCCATCGACGCGGATCGCACCGTGGACTTCACGGCGTTCAAGACCTACGCCTGGAAGGGGGGCACGCCCGCCGCGGACGCCGCGCTGAACGCGGATATCGTGGCGGACATCGACGAGCAGCTCGCCGCCAAGGGCCTGAAGAAGGCCGAGAAGGACCCGGACCTCTACGTCCACTACCACGCCAAACAGCGCGATGACGTGAAGATCACCGACTGGGACGAGGGGAAGTTCAAGTTCGAGAACCGGAACATCAGCGAGTCGTGGGCCAAGGTGGGCACCCTAGCGGTGGACCTGGTGGACCCCAAGACGGGGACGGTGCTGTGGCGCGCCGCCGTCACGGACACCCTCAAGTCCAAAACGGTCACCCCGGAGTTCAAGGAGATGCTCAAGCGGAACATCGCCCTCATGTTCTCCCAGTACCCGCCGAAAAAATCCTGATCCTTCCGCCCCCGAACCGGTTGGGGAAATGAAAAGGCCCGGCACGCGCCGGGCCCTTTCTTCGTTCGCTGGAGACGGCGCTTATACCAAGTTGCGATAAAGAATGCACGAAACCGTGGGCGAGAATACATATCCTCGCCAGGCTGGGATGTGTATCCCAGCCTACGGCAACATCAGAATGCATTATCGTTTGAATGCAACTTTGTATTACTGCACAAACCCGAGCTGCTTGAGCTGGGCCACCACGGCCTTGGAGACTTCCGTCACGAGGCTCTGGGTGCTGGCGGGATTGAACGTGTCGCTCATGCCCGCCCAGATGAGCTTGCCGTCCCGCAAGTCATAGACGTCCGTTTCGAGTCTCACCACCTGGTCGGAGACGAGGTAGCCCGGGGAGTAAACCATGGGGTAAGCCCAGCCGTAGTACCCCCAAAAATTGGGATAGGCGCCCGGAATCCACGTGGTCATCTGGGCGGAGTTCACGAGGCGCATGGTGACCACGCCGTCGATGCCCACGGCTTTCAGGGACTGGTTGGCGCGCTCCCTGTTCCTCAGCTCCTCATTGGAGATGAGGCGGTAGGCTGCGGTGGCGCGGGTGCCCTGGAACTGGGCCACGAGTGCGTCCTCGCCCACGCGCTGGATCACCGGGTCCTTGCTGATCACCAGGGCCATGACGTGGGTGAACCGCACGGCGCCCCTGGCGGAGGGCTCCGACCAGATGTTCACCAACTGGGTGTTGACGCAGCCCACCGAAGAGAGGAGGGCGGTGATCAGGAGGGCCAAGACCATTGCGCGGCGCATGGGGAACTCCTCTCTCTCGATCCGCGCGGCCGTCGTGCTCCGGCCCGACCCGAATCGGCCTGAATTGATTTTAGGCGTCTCGCGGCTTCTCTGCCAGACTGTTGCTAGCGCACCAGCCCAGAGGCCCTGAGGTCATCGCCGATGGCTTTGGCAAGTTCCGTGGCCGCCACCTGGGCGTCGGATGGGTTCATGGTGTCGCTCATGCCGCCCCACACCAGGCGGCCCGATTTCAGGTCGAAGATTCTCGTCTCTACCTTGTAGGTGGTGTCCGTGACATAGAACCCCGGGTCCCACATGGTGGGTCCCATGTAGTTGTAGTAGCCCCAGAACTCGGGATAGGCGCCCCAGTAGCCCGGCGAGGTGCTCACGTACTGGGTGCGCTCGCTCTTGCCCAGGGGGCGCATGACCACGGCCCCATCCACGTGAATCTGGGAGAGCTGTTCCTTCAGCCGCGGGATGTCGCGGAGGGTCGAATCGGGAACGGCGATGTTGGCTGGAACACCCGTCACGCCGTGCATCTCAAGCCTCGCCACCACCGCCCCCTCGATCTGGACCCGCATGTTGTGGTTGGGGCTGGCGAAGAGGACGAAGACCTTCTGATAGCCCAGGGGGCCCTTGAAGTCGGGGTTTGCCCATGACGAGGTGAGCTTGGTAGAGGTGGTGGCGCAGGCCACGAGCGCCATGAGGGTGAAGGCCGCCAGCAGGAGGAGGGGACGTCGCATGGTTTCCTTTCTGGTTCCCGCGCCGGGTCCCAAGCACGCGGGTCACCTCCCTGCCGGCCACATGCCCTCCGGGATTGCCCGCCGATGCGCTTCCCATTATACCTGGATTGCGCTCGCCCTGGAGAGAGCCAACAACGCTCCGCCGCCCTGGCGGCCCCGGCGCCGGGGGTGCCATAATGACCGCCTGTCCCCTGAGGGGACGCCCTGAGGGAGTGGTCCAGCCATGCCCGAGATGAATGGAAGCCCGCCGCAATCTCCTTCCCACCGCGTGACCCTCGGCGTCAGCGCGGGCATCAGCATCTACAAGGCCTGCGACCTCGTGCGCCGGCTTAGGGAGCGGGGCTGCGAGGTGCGCGTGGTCATGACCTCCCACGCGGCCCAGATGGTGGCCCCCGTGACCTTCCAGGCCCTCTCCGGGCACCCCGTCATCGTGGACCTCTTCGAAGGGGCCGGGGACCCGTCCATCGCCCACATCGAACTCGCCAAGTGGGAGGAGCTCCTCCTCGTAGCCCCGGCCAC
>JAKAJA010000328.1 GCA_021814085.1 Acidobacteriota bacterium
GTCTGCGGGGAGGGAGTCCACGAACATGAGGCCCCTGGCCTGCTGGTCCGGGGTCGTGGCGAGGTCCACCTGGACGGCCGTCCCGTCGGGGAATATGACCGCCGGCGAAGGGGGCGGAGCGGGAGCAGGAGCCTCCGCGCGGGCGCAGTTCAGGGCGAACCCGAGAAAGAAGAGGGAAAGGAGAGGCAGGGCGGCTCGCATCAAGTGGCTCCCTTGATCATGACCTTCATGCGCCAGATGTAGTGGAAGCCCGAGACCACCGTGAGGAAGGCCACGCTCCAGAGGAGGAAGAGCAGCAGCCAGTCGGGCAGGGAATAGGCATTCTTCAGGAGGACCCCCACGGCGTAGGAAATCTGGAAGAGGGTCGTGGCCTTACCCGGCCAGGTGGGCGGAAAATTGCGGATCGAGTAAGTGAGGTGGAGGAGGAGTGTGAGGCAGACGATGACCACGTCCCTCGCTATGGTCAGCACGGGCAGCCATATGGGGATCGTATAGGAGAGCCCCAGTCCTGGCAGGGCAAGGACGACGAAGGCGCTGGTCAGGATGAGCTTGTCCGCCGCCGGGTCGAGGAAGGCGCCCAGAGCCGTACGCTGGTTGAAATAACGGGCGATGAACCCGTCCAGGGCATCCGTGATGCCAGCGATGAGGAAGATGTAGAAAGCGGCCACGGCATGGCCGTAGACGAGGGCCATGATGAAGAAGGGGATCATGGCCATCCTGAATACGGTGAGGAGGTTGGCTAGGGTCATCTGAAAGGGGTCTCGTCCAAAGGGATGGGGCCGTGCCAGGCGGGGGGGGCGGGGGGGGCTGCGCCCGCCCCGCCGCTTCGCCGGAAAACTATTTCTCGATCAGGTCGCCCACTTGCACCGCACCGCCGTCCGTGACGCCAAGCGAGAGGTGCTCGGCCACGACCTTGGTGACAGTGAAGGTGCCCATCCTGGTCTTCTCCTGCCCCAACTTCTTGCCCGTGTCCGGGTCCGTGATCTCCTCGCCTAGCCGATAGAGGTTGTAAGTGTCTCCCTCCTTCACCCCGTCCGTGCTCCCGACGCTCACGTAGATCTTGCCCTCGCTCACTTTGGCCACCTTGCCGCGGGAGACGGCCACGGAGCCGAGGGAGTCCTTGATGCTGCTCACCTTGCTGGAAATGGCCGCCACTGCCCTCTGCACGGCGGGCTCGAAGATTTGCCGCGCCTGCGACTCGTCCCAGTCCACACCGCCCCCGAAACCGGCAACATCCACGTTGCTGAAGGAGTGCTCCCCCTTTTCCGAGCCCGTGTAGATGATCTCCGCCGTGGTCGTATTCACGAGGCGGATGTTGAGCATGCCCTCGGCCTTGGTGACCCCCACGTTGAACCCGATCCCGAAGGCCCCGTGGGCTCCGGACCTGTGCACGGAGAAATCGGTGATGGCGCCCAGGACGACGAGCTGGCAGCCGAGAATCTTGCCCGCCTCGACGGCGGTCTTGTCATCCACGGCGCCGCTGAGGGAGAGGCCCTGCTCCTTGAGGACGGACTCCAGTTCCTGGCGCTCGATGACCCTGAAATTGCCCGTCTTGACGAGGCCCTCGACGAGCCAGTCCTCGCAGGCGCGGGCCATCTGTTCGGCACCGTAGGTGCTCTTGTTCTTGATCTTGAGGACGGCGATCCGGGGCTTCTGCTGGGCGAAAGCGGCCGTCACCGTGAGAATACCGAGAATCGCCAGCGCGCAAGTGATGAAACGCTTCATGGCATGACCTCCGTGCGGACTAAGATAGCCGCTCACTTGGAGACTGTCAAACGGTTTGCGCTCTTGTCCAGGATGCGCATCTTGGGGAAGACCTTGGCGATTTCCTGGGCCAGGTCTGAGGCGTCGCCCTGCATGGAAACGCTCAGGCTGGCGCGTCCGCCCGAGGCATCGCGGACCACCACCTCTTGGATGCCGCGGCCCTGCTGCCGCAGCTTCTGGGCGAACTGTTCGGCCTCTCCCGCGCTCATGCCGCGGATCTCTAGGGCGAGGACCCGTGAGGATGACGTTTCCTTGGACCACTGCTTCGTGATCTGCCTCATGAGGTCGTTGCCGGCCACGGTAGCGGCCTGCTTCAAGGCTTGGGAAAGCCCGGCGGGACCTATGTGCACCGCCGTGCCGGCTCCCGAGGCGGACGCCAGGACTTCCTTGGTGTCAGTCTTGAGGGCCTTCAGGGCCACGTTGGCCTGATAGGAGATCATGCCCGATTGACCTACTGCGCCTCCCGCGGCGCCCACGGCCGATCCGAGGATTACGACCTCGGCCCCGTACTTCTTCAGGAGGTCCGATTGTCCCGTCTCGGACATGCCCCAGAATTCCTTGGTGAACTGTTCGTTGTGGAACTGCTCCCCCGTGTCCACCACGAGGAATCCCTTGTCGCGAAGCATCTGCTGGAGCTGGGTCGAAGCGGTCCAACCCACCTCCTGAATGGCCACGCAGACGCGCGGCATCTTCATGCGGCGCATGAGGAGGCCCATGGAGTTCAGGTCGTCCTGAAGGCTGCCTTCCTTCACGACGGCCTCCACGGCCACGGAATAGATGTTGGTGTCCGGGTCGGGCTTGTCGCTCACGATCTTGTAGCTCGCGATGTAGCCCGTGGTCTGGGTGTAGATCTTGTCCGAAAGGAGCTGGTTGTTCTGGACGAGGCTCTCCGAGTCGACCATGGTGCCCACGACCTGCTCCACGGCGGCGCGCAGGGCGTTCTCCACGGCGCGGTCCCTGGCGTGGGCCGTGTCCCTATTCAGGATGGCGGCCGTCCCCGTGGCGGTGACGGTCTGCTGGGCGGGGGCGGCCATGGCCACGAGGAGTGCCAGGGCGGCGAAGAGTGTGGCGGCTTTCCCTCTCATGATCGATCTCCTTGTCTGCACGCCCGCCCCATGACCCTCAGGATGGGGATGGGCTCCGATTTACCTTTGACCAATACCGGCTCCAGGTGCTCCACCTGATAGAGAGATTCAAAGTCGGGGACGCGCTCGGCCGTGAAGACCGTGGTGATCACGTCGTCCTTCACGGCCAGGCCCTGGAGCCGGGCAGTGAGGTTCACCGTATCCCCGATGACGGTGTAGAGGAAGTTGGTTTCGGACCCGTTGTTGCCCACGATGACTGGTCCCGTGTGGACCGCGATGCCCACGCGAAGGGTGGGCTTGCCCTCGGCCTCGAACTTGGCGCGAAGTGCCGCCGCCTCCTCCTGCATGGCCACCGCGCAGGCCAGGGCCCGGGCGGACTGGTCGGGCTGGTCGAGGGGGTCGCCGAAGAAGGCCAGGACCGCGTCCCCGATGAACTTGTCCAGGGTGCCGTCGTACCTGAACAGGACCTGGGTCATGACCGTGAAGTACTCGTTGAGGAGGGCGCTGACCTGCTCCGGGGGAATGCGCTCCGAGAGGTTCGTGAACCCGCGGATGTCGGAGAACAGGATAGTGAGGACCTTCCGGCGGCCCCCGAGCTGGACGAGGTCTGGATTGATCAGGAGCTCCTTGGCCACGTTGGGAGAAACGTACCTCGCGAATAGGCGCTGGACGGCGCGCTTCTCCTGGAAGTCCCTGTACCGGTGGTAGGAGAAGGAGACGCCGGCGTAGGCCAGCCAGCAAAGC
>JAKAJA010000329.1 GCA_021814085.1 Acidobacteriota bacterium
AACAACCAGGACCACTCCATGCTCTGCGCCATGACCGCCGTGGACTGCATCGCCGCTGGCACCGCCTCCAAGGAATCCCTCTGGGCCGTCAACACGGAGCAGGACTACCAGGAGGAGAAGTGAGAGACGAGGATCGGCCGCTCGATGCTCCAGCGTTCACCTGGCTGCCGAGGCTGGTTCTGGCGGCCCTCATCGCCCTAGCATTTTGCCCGCTGCTTGCCGGCTTCAACTTCCTCCCCTTTGAGAAGTACCCCAACTGGGGCACGGCCCCGGTGCGGGACGCCGGGCAAGTGTTCCGGCCCGGCAAGGTCTTTCAAGAGAGGAAGGCCAAGGCGCCCTGGGTCGTGGATAGCGACTTTGTGGGGCTCTCCCTATACTGGCCCCAGGACCTGATGGTTGCCCGGTCGATCCGGGAGGGCCGACTTCCTCTCTGGGATCCCACCCGGGGAGGCGGGTACCCCACCTTCGATAACGGCCAGTTCCGCCCCTTTAACCCCTTACGGATACCGTTCTTCGCGTTCCCGTCCAACTGGATGTACAGCGCCTCACTGGTGTTGGGGCTCCTTTTTGGTGCGTGGGGGGCCTTTCTCTGGCTCCGGCGCGAGGGGTATCTCGGGGCGGAGGCCTTGGTTGGTGCCGGGGTTTTCGTGTTGAACCCGTGGGTCCTCGAGCGGCTGACCATCCAGGAACCGGCGGCTTACTTTTTCTTGCCATGGGTCCTGCTGGCGATCCAGAGAGCCGACTGGCGGAATGTGCGGTCGATCGCCCTACCCGCCTTGGCCCTTGTGGCCATGGCGCACGTGGGGCAGCCGGAGCCGTGTCTCCTTGTCACGGCAATTGCCGCGGGCCGCTTCCTCTTTCCGCGTCCCGATGGTGGTTGGGGCCGACGTGCCATTGGGAATCGGCTCCTGACACTGGCCGCCATTGGTGCAATAACCCTCGGGGCGCTTGCCCTCCTGTGGGTTCCGCTCGTGAGGTTGAGCGCGCTGAGCTTTACGTACAAGAAGGCGGGGCTGCCGTTCATTCTGGAGTCCTCGTGGTGGGCGCCCTTCACACTCGCTGCGGACCTGTTCGTGGCCCCCGGTCTCCTGGTGCTCCTCTTCTCGGGGTTGTCGTCTCGAAAGAGGCGCCCCTGGTACTGGCTGAGCCTCATGCTCGTGGGACTGCTGGCTGTCATGCCCATCCCCATGGGGGGCTCCCACCTGAAAGCTTGGCTGCAGCTCGTGGTGTTCGTCATCCCCCTGACGAACTTCAAGCTGCTGTTCTGGGCCGGCCTGTCTTTCGCGCTTCCGAGTGGAATGCGTGCGCTGCGGGAGGGTTTCCGAAGGGCCGAAGGAGCGGCGGCCGTGGCTGGAGTCTTCGGTGTCGGCATGGTGGCCTTGGCAGCGGAGCATCTGCCCGTGGTGTTGGGCGAACAGACGCGCCTTCCGATCGCGGCCATGGTGGCCCTTTTGGCAGGCCCCGCGGCCCTTGTGATCTGCGTTCTTCAACGAGGGTGGGATGGCTCGGGGGCACTTAGGGCCACCTTGCTGGTCCTTCCGCTGGCCTTCCCCCTCTCTCTGGACCACATCAGCTGGAACAGCACGCCCAGGGTGGAGAGCGACCTCGCTGCATGGATCAGGAGCGAGCGACCCCACGACCGAATCGTCTCCGCCGGACTTCCCTTCGCGCTCCCTCCCGATTCGGGGCAGGCCGTGGGCGTGCGCTGCGGCGAGATGAACGCGGCGTATTTTCCGAACAGCTATTTCCAGCTCTTTTTTCAGCCACCCGCCCCTCCGACGCTCATCGCCTTCAGAAGCCCGGAAATAGTCCGCTTCCGGCAGATGGGGGCCACCGTCATGCTCGTGCCCTCCGAGAGGGTGGCTCAGGGTCAATCCGCCCTCCGCGTGGGGAAATGGACCACCGCCTTAGATATCCCGGGGGGCTGTGGGCGGCTCCTTTTCGCCACGGAGACGGCGTCAAGGCAGGAAGGCAAGGATCTTGCCGCGCAAATCCTAGAGCTCGGACGGGGCTCCGACGGGGCGGCCGTGGTGGAGACCATGGGCCAGCCCGCGCCCACTTCATGGCCGTGGACTCGGAGGGGTGAGGGGCTGCTGTCTTTCGTCCTCGACGGTCCGGAAGAGATCGTGATTTCGGCCGAGGCGCCCAGTGACGCCCTGCTCGTATTGAGGGATACTTGGTATCCGGGCTGGAAGGCCACCGTGGACGGTAGCGAGACCGCAATTTATCGGGCCAACGGATGCTTCCGAGCGGTGCGCGTCCCTGCGGGCCGCCACCAGGTGCACTTTAGATATCACCCCACCCTCGTCTATATCAGCGGTGCTGTATCCCTCGCGACGACGCTCCTTATCCTCGCGGCGTTCCTCAGGAGGCGGCGCGGGCAGGAAGCTGAAGAATCGCCAGGGCCTGCTTCATGAGCAAAGTCGGGCGGGATGGAGGCTTCTGACTCAAGGCCCGCGTCAGGTCGGCGACTAGGGCGTCCCGAGTCGTGGGATCGGTGCGCGCTCGAACCAGCAGGTAGGCCATGTCGTCCGGTCTCAGCATCCTATACTCCATGTCGCTGATGGGTTTCATGAGCCGCGGAATCCTGCGCAGGAAGACCATCCCGTAATCGCCCATGTAGACGAGTGCCCACTCCTCCTTGGGGAACAGGAGGGCGGAGGGGCCCCGCGGGGGTTCCTTGGGGTCGGGAGTCATCTGAAACCCGGGGTAGCCGTAGATGGCGATCTCCGCCGGGTACTTGTCCAGGAGGGCGCGGAAGGTCTCCACCGTCCGGTGTGCCCTGTAGTACTCCATCCCCACGGCGTTGAAAGGCCCATAGCGCCCATCCAGAAAGACCTTGCATGACCCGGCCAGGGTCCACTCGAGGTAGCCTCCCACCCGGAACTCGTTGAACAGGTTGCCGCAGAGCCCCTTCTCTCTGAGAAACGCGGCCTCCCGCTCGGGGTAGCGCTCGGCCGTGGAGGGATAGACTGGAGGGGAGACGAAGGGCCAGGCGATGGCGGTTACCGAGGCGGCGAAGGCGCAGGCCAGAAGGGTTCTCTTCGCCCAGGCGGGCTTGGCGAGCCCGGCCAGGCGAGAAGCGGCCGAGGGCGCCAACGCCAGAAGAGCATAGGCGGCGTAGCGGACCCAGTAGAGCCCAAGGGCAGCCTGGCTCGCAACGAGGGTGAACTCGGGCCAGCGGAAACGCCTGCGCATGACCAGGAGGACCACGAGGAGGAGGGCGGCCAGCACCGTGAACAGCGCGTAGTCTCCCGCGAAGGGGGTGCGTCCCCACTCCGCGATGGGGACGTAGTCCTCGTGGCAGCCGAAGATGCTCAGGGCGTGCCGGACGGGAAATACGGGGAGACGCCAGCCCAGGGGGTTCAAGAAGAGCACGGAGCCGCAGAGCGCGGGGGCGACGAGGGCCAGGCCCGCCGTGCGCCAGGTGAGGCGTCTCTCGCGCTGGGCCTGGAGGAGGCCTCCGGCGAGGAATGCGCAGAGGAGGGCCATGCCGTAGGCCCAGGCCCCGTGAAATTGGACCCACAGCCAGAAGAGGGGGAGGAGCCAGGGGAGCCTGGGCCGCCAACCCTCGGGAGCCTCGCGCCAC
>JAKAJA010000330.1 GCA_021814085.1 Acidobacteriota bacterium
GAAGGCACATCTCCCGCCCGTCCATGCGGGGTAGGACGGCGTCGGCGAGGACGAGGTCCGGTTTGAGCATGGTGGTCAAAAGGTAGCCCTGTTCGCCGTTGGCGGCCACCACGGCGGGGTAGCCCAGCTCGCGGATCAGCTCCGAGGCGAGCTCCCGCAGGTCCGCCTCGTCTTCCACCACGAGGACGAAGGGGTGCTCGGGGGGATGGTCGGGGTCGCCCTCCACGGCCATGCCGTTCTTGCGGTGCTTCAGGTCCTGCCGCTTCCTGAAGAGCCCCTGGGGCGCCTTGGCCCAGAAGGCCGTCTTGAAGGCGTGGGGGGCCTGGCAGAAGCACTGCAGGCAGTGGGGGCACACGAGGCTCGGCGTCACGGCCAGGCAGGAGCACCACGCGCTGTCCAGCGCGTTGAACTCCTCCAGGCACCGGTAGCATCGGACGAGGTAGACCTCCGCCGCAGCGGTTTCTTCGGGCATGGCCGAACTCCAATGGTCGCGGGTCAAATATACAGCGGCTCGCGCCCGTTTACCAGCGGCCCGGCGGCATCGCAACGGGGAGGCTCACGCACCGCGGCCGCGGGCATGCGGATGCGGGCACCGCTGGCCGGGCTTCCGGGGGAGTTTTCCCGTCCGCCCGCAGACGACCTTTAGGGCGGGACTACTTCTTGGCCTTCTCCCAGTCCTTGAGGAACCGCTCCATCCCGATGTCCGTGAGGGGGTGCTTCAGGCACTGCTCGAGGACCTTGTAGGGAACCGTGGCGATATCGGCGCCCGCCATGGCCGCGTCGATGACGTGCAGGGGGCTGCGGACCGATGCGGTGATGATCTCGCATGCGAAGGCGTAGTTGTCGAAGATGGCCCGGATCTGCTCCACGAGCTCCATCCCCACGTGGCCCACATCGTCCAGGCGCCCCACGAAGGGAGAGACGAAGGCCGCCCCGGCCTTGGCCGCCAGGAGGGCCTGGGCGGGGGAGAAGATGAGGGTGACGTTTGTCCGGATCCCCTCCTTCTTGAGGGCGTGGGCCGCCTTGAGGCCCTCGGCGGTCATGGGGACCTTGATGACCACGTTCTTGTGGATAGCCGCCAGGGGCCTGGCTTCGGCCACCATTCCCGCCGCGTCCACGGAGATCACCTCCGCGGAGACGGGGCCGTCCACGATGGCGCATATCTCCTTGACCACGTCCTCGAACCGGCGCCCGCTCTGGGCGATGAGGCTCGGGTTGGTCGTCACGCCGTCCACCACGCCCCAGGCGTGCGCGGCGCGGATCTCGTCCACGATGGCCGTATCGAGAAAGATCTTCATCTTAGTCCCCTATTCTTGGAGCCCTTGACTCCCCTATCTGGCGAGTCCTCGGGTTCGTGGGTTCACTCCTTCACCGCCTCCACCTCTTCGGGGATCATCTGCGCGATGGCGGCCACCGTGTCACCCGCGTTGGGGGTGATGAGCTTGTAGCCCTGGGTCCGCCGGCCCACCCGGGAGATGCCCTTGACGGGCGTGCGGAGGATCTGGCCTCCCGCCGTGATGACCATGATCTCGTCCCGGTCGTGGACGTGGAGCCCGCCCACCACGGGGCCGTTCTTGGCGGTCACCTGAATGTTGATGACCCCGTAGCCGCCCCGGCCCTGGATGCGGTAGTGGCCCAGGGGCGAGCGTTTGCCGTAGCCGCGCTCGGTCACGGTGAGGATGTCCCCCTCCATGGCCACGGCCTTGCCCTGGCCCTCCTCGTCGGAGGATTCCACCACGGCCCCGCGCAGGATCTCCATCTCCACGACCCGGTCCCCCTCGCGCAGGCGGATGCCGATGACCCCCATGCTCGTGCGCCCCGTGCTCCGCACCTCGTCCTCGGGGAAGACGATGCACTGGCCGTTTCGCGTGGCGAGGAAGACGTGGTCCGTCCCGCTGCTCACCCCCGCCCCCACCAGCTCGTCGCCCTCCTGGAACGTGATGGCGATCTTGCCGTTGGTGCGGATGGAGGCGAACTCCGTCATGACCGTCTTCTTAGCGAGGCCCTCCCGGGTGGCCATGACGAGGCAGTGCTGCTCGTCGAAGCTCCCGCGCGTGGGGAGCATGCCCAGGATCTTCTCGCCCTCCTCCAGGCTCAGGAGGTTCACGAGGGCGCGCCCCTTGGCCGACGGGCTCGCCTCGGGGATTTCGTACACCTTCAGGGCGTAGACCTTGCCCTTGTTGGTGAAGTAGAGGAAGGTCTCGTGGTTGGTGGCGATGAAGAGGCGTTCCACGAAGTCGTCCTCGCGGGTGGCCATGCCCGACTTGCCCCGGCCGCCCCGGTGCTGGGAACGGAACTCCACGAGGCCCGTGCGTTTGATGTAGCCGCCGTGGGAGACGGTGATCACCATCTCCTCGTCGGGGATGAGTTCCTCCATGGTGATGTCCCCCGTGGCCTCCATGAACTGGGTCTTGCGGGGGGTGGCGAACTCGGCCTTGAGGGCCCTCGTCTCATCGCTGAGGATGGCCTTGACCCTCGCCTCGCTCCCCAGGATCTCGTTGAGCTCCTGGATGCGGAGGAGGACCTCCCGGTATTCCGCGAGGATCTTGTCTCGCTCCAGGCCCGTGAGGCGTTGGAGGCGCATCTCGAGGATGGCCTTGGCCTGGATCTCGCTGAGGCGGAAGGTGTCCATGAGGCCCGCGCGGGCGTCGTCGGGGGTCTTGGCGGCGCGGATGAGAGCGATGACCTCGTCGAGGTGGTCGAGGGCCGTGGTGAGGCCCTCCAAGATGTGGGCCCGCTCCTTGGCCCGCGCCAGGTCGAAGCGCGTCCTCCGGAGGATGGTCTCCTTCCGGTGCTCGATGAAGGCCTCGACCATGCCCTTGAGGGTGAAGAGCTTGGGCTGGTTGTTGGCGATGGCCAGGAGCTGCACCCCGAAGGTGGTCTCCATCTCGGTGAACTTGTAGAGGGATTTGAGGATGATGTCGGGGATCTCGCCGCGTCCCAGCTCGAGGACCACGCGGATGCCCTCGCGGCTGGACTCGTCCCGGATGTCCGTGATGCCCGTGATGCGCTTCTCCCGCACCAGCTCGGCGATCTTCGTGATGAGGTTGGCCTTGTTGACCTGGTAGGGCACCTCGGTGACGATGATGGCCTCCCGGTCCTTCTTGTATTCCTCCACGTGGGCCCTGGCGCGGACGCGCACCAGGCCCTTGCCCGTCTCGTAGGCCTGCTTGATCCCGTCGCGCCCCAGTATGAAACTGGCCGTGGGGAAGTCGGGGCCCGGCACGAGCCGCATGAGCTCGCCCATGGTGATCTCGGGGTTGTCCACCGTGGCGATGATTGCGTCGCAGATCTCCCCGAGGTTGTGGGGAGGGATGTTGGTGGCCATGCCCACGGCGATGCCGCTGGAGCCGTTCACCAGGAGGTTGGGCAGGAGGGTGGGGAGGACCGAGGGCTCCGTCTCTTCCCCGTCGTAGTTGGGGACGAACTCCACCGTGTCCTTGTCGATGTCGGCCACCATCTGGTGGGCGAGCTTGGTCATGCGGATCTCGGTGTACCGCATGGCCGCCGCCGCGTCGCCGTCGATGGAGCCGAAGTTGCCCTGGCCGTCCACCAGCGGGTGGCGCATGGAGAAGTCCTGCGCCAT
>JAKAJA010000331.1 GCA_021814085.1 Acidobacteriota bacterium
GAGCCGCCACCGGCGGCGAACCTTCCGTAGCGGCCGATCGCCGATCGGCCGAAAACCACCGGCCCGCCACCGCGCCCCCCGGCCTGCCAACGGCAGGCCGCTACGAACCCCCGTCGTGGGAGCCGCCACCGGCGGCGAACCTTCCGTAGCGGCCGATCGCCGATCGGCCGAAACCCATCGGCCCCAGGAAAGGCCACCTACGGCCTCCCGCCGGGCGGCCGTTTCCCTCCCTCGTGTCTCATGGTTGCTTCGGCTCAACCCGGCCTGCTCTTCGTCTTCGGCCGAATCCTCCGGAGGCGCAGAAGCGCTCGCCCGTGCAGGGAATGGCGGCGTTCAATAGACCCGGTGCCGAAACTGAATCAGGGGGCTGTCTTTAGGGTTAGGGTTCCATGAGGCTAACAATGAAGACCTGACCACTCCTCCCTTGGGTGCGAGCCGAGAACTCAAGGCGGAACGCATGATGTTCATGGTGTCCTATTCATCATACGGCCCAAGGAACCGCTCGCCGTTGAAGTGGATGAGGTGGGTGGGCGCCTCGGCGACCCACACCTCGGTTTCCCAGGAAATCTCGGGGAGGTAGCGGGACATGGCCTTGCGGGTGGGGAACGCGGTGACATAGACGAGGCCGGGCACGGCACCCTGGAAGAGCCGCTGAAGCTCCATCCGGCGCTTGGGGTCCACCGGTCCGTGGCTCGTGACCGCCTCCACGAGAAGGAGCCAGTTCTCCTTGGCAAAGTACAGGACGGCGTCGGGCATTTTGCCGTGGGGTTTCACTTTCACGCCAAGGCTTTTTAACAGAGCGTCGTTGAAGTAGCCCCATTTTTTCCCCGTGTCGCCGACGTAGACGACGGCCGACCCTGGCGCAAACCTGGGCGCAAACTCATCCAGCACGTTCTTGATGAGCGTGCTGTGCTTCCCCGGGGTGAGGGTAATGGTCTGGTCTTCGGAGATTTGAACGGGGACCTTCCGTATCTCGCGTTCTTTGTCATAGCGGCGGCTCAAGGACCCGCGGATGCCAAGATATTTCTTCAGCGCGCCGTCCCACGAGGGCGACCCGAAGGCGCGAAGCAACACGAGGGCGTTCTGGTCGATCTGGTAGCACCAGCTCGGGCTGTTCGTGGGCCGCTCGGGCTCGTCAGGGTTAGACGTGGCCATGCCAGCCTGCACAAACTGATGCATGGTGAACCGGCGGAAGGTCTCTCGCGAATTGGGAGCGTATTCTTTCCCGTAATGCTTTCTTGCGAATTCCATGATGGGGGTGATGCCGACGAGGGGATCGCCCGCCTTGGCCCAGCGGCTGTTCGGCTTCAGATCGAGAAGCGCAAGAAGCGTCAGCGCCGACCGGACGTTCTGCTGGGCGCGCGGAAAGTCCAGAAGCTTGAGGATGGCCAGTGCCTGTTCAATCTTGCGCTGCGCTCCTACGGGGTCCGTGTCCCTAGTCTTGGCCATGCGCTGAAGCCTCCCCTCAACGAATGAATCTATGGCGTCCTGATTGGGTTCTTCGCCCTTGGACATGCATGCACCGAGCAAAACCAAATCCTCGCGGCTGGGATAAGGCAGCTTTCGGAGATCCGTGGCGTTGACCTGGGTATGTCCGCTGAACTGGCGGAAATAGGCGTCTACCAAGGTGGAATTCAAATAGACCGTCAGCCCCTTTGCCAGTTCGGGCGGCAGCCCGGCCTGGCCGGCGTGAAAGACGTTCAGATGATTCTCAAATCCCAGCTTCCGCCCCTTCAGGGCCTCCGGCTCCAACAGGACAGCTACGATTCTGCGCCGCTCCTCCTTAGAGGACAGGCGCCGAACAAGCACGTAGTGGCCGTTCGGCATGAGCCACCGGCTGGCTTCTCCCCGGTCATCGATGTAGTCGGGTTTCTTGGAATTCTCCTTGGGCCATGCCAGCCGAAGCCCCCGGAAATGAAATGGATAAATGAGGGGAACGGTCGAGGGGCCGGCGGCATCCCGAAGGAAGCCTTTCAATCGGAAGTCCACGACCGGGCCGGTAGATACTTGAATGCCCAGATCCTTCAGGGCGCACCTGAAGGCGCTCAGGAGTTCTCGCACTTCTGCATCCATCCTGCTTGCAGTGAGGTGCAGGACCAGGTCGCGGTCTTCGGAATGGACGATCTGAGCGGGTGCAACCTCCCATTCGGTCATTCCTTCAAAGGCCTGATCCGCGCTGGAGGAAATGACCACGGGCTGAGGTGTTCCGCCCCTGACCGATCCCATGATGACGTTCTCTTGGAGGACCTGGTCTTCCGCAAACGTCTTGTCCCTGGCATCAAACATATGGATGCGCCGCAAACTCATTTGGGAAAGGAACAACTCGCGAAACGGCTTGAAATAGGGGCCGTTGCAGAAGCTCCGCGGGGTGATGGAGACCATTTCGCCGCCGTGCGCGAGGAGCTTCAGAGCCAGCGCCAGGAACGCCGTGTAGAGGTTGCTCGTTTCCACCCCAGCGGTTCGCAGGAGCCGCCGGTGCTCCGAGCCGCTGGCGATTTTCTTGTAAGGCGGATTCAGAATGGCGTGCGTGTAGAAGCGCGGCCTGTCATAGAACAAGCCGCCTTGAAGCATGGAGGTGGCCGCGCCGATGAAGTCGTCCCCGCGCAAGTCTGCTTCGAACAGGATGCCCGCACTGGCGCACGCTTCACGGCATTCCATGACCGTTTTTTCAAGGTAGGCTGCGAGCATGGCATCCGGCTCAAAGAGAGTCGCGATGATCCGCGAAGGGCGAACCGGACGCCTCAAGACTTCCTCCACAAAGGCGGCCGTCAGAGAGCCGGTCCCGGCCCCGGCGTCCAGGAGGCGAACCTCTTCTCCGCTCGTTTTCTGAAAAAGAGCGGCCATAAAGCGGGCCACGGGCGCGGGGGTCATGAACTGGCCGAGAGCCGAACGCGCGCCAGGGTCAAGCCTGCGCGAGGCTTCACCCCGGAAGGCTTCCACGCGGTCCAGGAGCCCCCCGGTTTCAGGCGTCCATGCCCAAGCAGAATCTGACGGGGCGCCAAGGCGCATCACATCAACTCTCCGCAACGCGTTGCACAGGAAGGCCGTGATTGGAAAGCCTCCGGATCTGGACGGCCTCCAGGGCGGCGTCGAAGGCCGGCCCGCCCGTATGGGGTGGGCCCTTGAGGTTGTTCAAGTCGGGCCGAATCAAGAGCTGGCTCATCGTTCTCCCTCGCAACCTCTGCCGATAGCCAATGATACCACGGCGCCCCGCCGTGGCCTGCGCCCTGCCCCCCCCTACGAACCCCCGTTGTGGGAGCCACCGGCGGCGAACCTTCGAAGGCCGACATTCACCGTAGGGGCGGGGCCCTGTCCCCGCCCGCCGTGGTGCCCTGCACAAGGGTCGTGTCTGAACGGCGACGGGAGGGCACGGTGGCCCTCCCCTACGAACCCCCGTTGCGGGCACGGTGGCCCTCCCCTACGGACCCCCGTTGTGGGAGCCGTGGCCGACGGCGAACCCTCGAAGGCCAACCCCCACCGTAGGGGCGGGGCCCTGTCCCCGCCCGCCGTGGTGCCCTGCACAAGGGTCGTGTCTGAACGGCGACGGGAGGGCACGGTGGCCCTCCCCTAC
>JAKAJA010000332.1 GCA_021814085.1 Acidobacteriota bacterium
CGAGGCCGCGGCCACTCTCATCGTCATCCCCAACGACAACCTGCATCGCATCCTCCCCGAGGACGTGAGCTTCGAGGAGGCCTTCCTCGCCGCCGACGACGTCCTGCGCCAGGGCGTCCAGGGCATCTCCGACCTCATCATGCGGCCCGGGCTCATCAACCTCGACTTCGAGGACGCCCGCTCGGTCCTCGCCGCAGGCGGCCGCGCCGTCATGGGCATGGGGACGGCGCTGGGCGCGGACCGCGCCCTCCAGGCCGCGGAGAAGGCCGCCAACAACCCGCTCCTCCAGGACGGCTCCATCTCCGGTGCCAGGGCCATCCTCATCAACTTCACGGGCAACCGAAAGATGGGCCTGCGCGAGGTCCAGACCGCCTGCGACTTCGTGCGGGAGAAGGCCCACCCGGACGCGAACGTGATCTGGGGCATGAGCCTGGACGAGAACCTGGGCGAGGAGCTGCGCGTCACGGTGGTCGCGGCCACCTTCGACAGCCCCGACTTGAAGGTCCTCAAGCGGCCGGCCTTCGTTTCGAGCTCGATCCCCGAGTCGCCCGCCGTAGCCGCCATGGGTTCCGTCCCTGGCGTGGACTCCCCGCTGCCCACGCCGCCGGCCGCGGGCACCGCGGGCGGAGGGTTCTTCCGCCGCACGAAGGACCTCTTCACACCCACCTCGCCCGACGTCTTCGCCGCGCCGGCGCCCGGCGAGAGGGACTACGAAGGCATACAGACGCCCACCTTCATCCGCAGGAACAAGAACTAGGAGGAAGGAAGGCACGAACAGGCGCGGGCCTGAACCGCGCGGATTGGTTTCTGCCCGTTTCCCGCGGCGGTCCCCCGACCTCCGCATCTAGGGGCGGCGTCCTCGAGACGCCGCCCCCTTTCTATTTGTTGCGCCGACGGCGGCGCTCCCCGTTCCGGGGGCCCTGCTAAGCAATTCAGTACATGGGCACGGACGGATCGACCCGGCGCGCCCAGGCGTCGATACCCCCCGTCAGGTTCATGAGCCCGCGCAAGCCGGCCCTGGCCAGGCGGTCACAGGCGAAGCGGCTCCTGACCCCGTGGTGGCAGTAGAGGACGTATGGACCTCCGTTGGGGTCCAGGAGGTGCTCCCAGTCTCCCATCCGTGACAACGGAAGAAGCCGCGCACCCTCGATGCGGCATAGCTCCCATTCACCCGCTTCCCTGACGTCGATGAGGACGAGGGCATTTCCGGCCCGCCGGCGCCTGTCCACCTCCTGCGGCTCCAATTCTTCAAACCTTGCCATCGCGCCCTCCCGAGGCAGCTAGCATGCTAGACAGCGCCCCCCCCGGTCAAAAGGGTCCAACTTCAGCCCGGATCCAACTAACACAAACCGCGCCTTTACATGCCCGGCATGGCGGAGGACAATTGAACCGGAGACTGCGGGAACGATGCCCGCGACCTATGCTGTCGGAGCGGCATCTCGGGGTCCCCAGACGGCAGCGGCCGTGCCCCGGGGGGAGTATGGTTCCCAAGCGTTTGGCCTTTCGCCTCATCCTATCCCTCACCGCCATCGTTGTCCTGGCCGAAGGCATCTTCGGCGTTATCAGCGTCAAGACGCAGGAAGACCAGCTCCTGCGGAGCATGATCCTCGGGGCAGACCAGCTCTCCCGCGCCATAAGCAGCGCCACGTGGCACTCCATGCTCGCGGACCGCCGCGATGCGGCCTACGAGGTCATGCAGACCATCGCCGTCAAGCAGGGCATCGACCGGATCCGCATCTTCAACAAGGAGGGGCGGGTCATGTTCTCCACGGCCTCCGACGTTGGAAGACAGGTGGACAAGCGGGCCGAGGCCTGCTTCCTTTGCCACGCCGAATCCACGCCGCTGGTCCGCGTGGATGTCCCCACCCGGGCCAGGATCTTCAGGGGCGAGGACGGGAGGCGCCGCCTGGCCATGGTGACGCCCATCTACAACGAACGGGCGTGCAGCGAGGCGGTCTGCCACGCTCATCCACCCGAGAAGAAAGTCCTGGGCGTCCTCGACGTGGGGTTGAGCCTGGGGGAAGTGGACGCCGAGCTGTGGCGCATCCGCTTGCGCGTCGTCCTCGTGGTGATCCTCGAGGTGGTCCTCATCGGCCTCTTCATCGTCTACTTCTCCAAGCGTTTTGTCGGGTCGCCCATCCGCCAGCTCATCGAGGGTACGCGAAGGGTGAGCAGCATGGAGCTTGACCAGCCCATCGTCACTCAGGCGGGGGGAGAGATGGCCCAGCTCGCCCGGGCCTTCGACGACATGCGGATTCGCCTGAAGGAGAGCATGGAAGCTCTCAACCAGCTGACCAGGACCCTGGAGGCCCGGGTCGAAGACCGCACCCGCCAGCTGCAGCGCACCCAGCAGAAGCTCATCCAGAGCGACCGCCTGGCTTCCCTCGGGCGCCTCTCCGCGACCGTCGCCCACGAGATCAACAACCCCCTGTCGGGCATCCTGAACCTCTCCATGGTCATGCAGCGCATGCTGAAGGAGGACGGCGTGCCCCCGGAGCGCATGCGGGAGTTCCGCAGCCACCTCGAACAGGTGACCCGCGAGACGGAGCGCGTGGGGCGGATCGTGAGCGACCTCCTGGCCTTCTCGCGACAGTCCAGGCCCCGAATCGGCAAGGCCGATCTCAACGAAGTCGTGAGGAACACCCTGTCCGTGATCGACCACAAGATCCGTCTGGAGGGTTCGCGGGTGGCCCTGGAGCTCGAGCCGGACCTGCCCCCCGTGTACGGGGACGCCGCCCAACTCCAGCAGGTCGTTCTCAACCTCGCGATGAACGCCGTGGAAGCCACGCCCGGCGGTGGAGATCTGCGCGTTCGCACCCGATCGACCTCCGGGACAAGGGAGATCGTCCTGGAAGTGAGCGACACGGGCATCGGAATCCCCGCGTCCATCCTGCCCAAGATCTTCGACCCCTTCTTTACGACGAAGGAGGAGGCCAAGGGGACGGGCCTAGGGCTGGCGGTGGTCTACGGCATAGTAGAGGCCCACGGCGGAGACATCGAGGTCGAATCCGAGCCCGGCAGGGGAACCACGTTCCGCGTGAAGCTCTCCGCCTGGGACACCGGGGCCGGACCTTCGACGGGAGCAGGCAGCCAGGATCATGACCCCACTCTTGGAGGAACGCCATGAATCGATACGGACCGGTACTCGTTGTCGACGACGAGCCGGTGGCGAGGGAATCGCTCGCCCTTTGGCTGAGGGAGGACGGTTTTCACGTGGACACCGCCAAGTCGGGGGCCGAGGCCATCGAGAGGGCCAGGCAGCGGTCGTACGCGGTCCACCTGGTGGACCTCAAGCTGACCCCGGGGCCGGACGGGATCGAGGTCATGCGCCAGATCCGCTCCATGTCCCCGGACTCGGCGGTGGCCATCATCACGGCCTTCGCCACCGTGGACACGGCCATCCAGGCCATGAAAGAGGGAGCCCAGGACTACATCGTCAAGCCCTGCAACCCCGTCGAGATTTCCCGCATGGTCAAGCGCCTCATTCGCATGACCAGGCTGGAACGCGAGAATCTCCTCCTGCGCAAATGCCTCACCCGAAGGTACTCCTTCCAAGACCTCCT
>JAKAJA010000333.1 GCA_021814085.1 Acidobacteriota bacterium
CCGATCTCGTAGAGGTCCAGGAGCGCCTGACGGACGTTCCCGCAGTGGGCCTCGAAGAGTTCCCCGCATAGCGTCTCAATCCCGTCCACATCCCCTCCCAGGAGGTCTTTGGCCAGGCCACGGAGAAGGCGGGGCGTGGTCTTGCACGTCACCCAGGTGGGTAGCGGGCCCTCCCGGTGGCGGGCCACGACGAGCCCGCCCGAGGACGAGGCCGAGTGGAGGAATCGACGCAGGGTTCGGGCCCCGAGCTGTTCGGTCCCATCCAGCAGGATGAAGAGGCGGGGGCTCGCCTCCCGGGCGAGCCTTTCAAAGACGCCTTTCGGAAGCGCTTCGTCTCTCCCGCCCAGCCTGAAAGAGCGCACGGTGAAACCGAGGGCTTCCAGGCGCGGGGCCAGGTCGTGCAGGAGGGCCGTTTTGCCCGAACCTTCGGGCCCGACTACCGCCCCTCGCCACCCCATGGTCTCCAGCCGACCGAGTGACGTCTCCCAGGTCTCTCCCTGCGGTTGGTATGGGATGGCGTCGAGCCGGTGGGTGGCGAAGGGGTTGTCTCTCGCTCGCATGGGACCACCCTCTCGTCCAACCCGGCCCTCAGGGCTCGACTTCTCCCAGGAGGATTTCCTTGCCCGTGGGGCCCACGGTGATCTCCAGGCGCTGAGCCTCCTCCGAGGGCAGGGCCACGACCTCCAGGGCCCACCGCAAGGAGATGAGCTTGCCCGAGAAGGTGTAGGGCGCGGCGGGGAGCTCGAAGCGGAAGTCCCGCCGTTCGCTCGCGAGGGGCCCTTCGAAGCGGACCCGGTCCACGATCAGGATGTCCTGAGTGCCCCGCCCCTCCGTGTACCAGAAGAGCCGCACCTCCACCGCCGCGGGGGCGACGTCCAGGCTCCATCCCGCGGTGCCCTGGACCACCTCGCCCGGGCGACACTCGATGCGGCCCCCGCTCGTCTCCAGCGTCAACCAGCTCATGGATGGCCTCCCGGGGGAAGGGGCAGGACCGCGATGGCGTACTCCTCGTCCACGTCTGGCCACCTGGGAATCTCCCCGGAGACCTTGATGGCCCACACGATCTTGTTGTTCGAACTCGCGAAGCTGGGCACCGTGCCGGAGGGGACCGGAATGGATGCCCTGCCCTGCGCCACGACGGCGCCCTCGGCCGCGCTCGCCAGGATGATCCGCCTGAAGACGTTCTTGTCCGTACTCGTGCTCGTTCCCCGCCGGTAGGTGGCCTCCTCACGGCCCTCCAGGGTGATGGTGAGTTGACGTATGCGGGAGGCGCTCCCGGAGATGCGCCACTCCAGGTCCGCCGACCCGCCCAGGGGAATGGACCTCCGGCTCAGGACGAGGTGGACCCTCGGGTTGAAAAGGGCCAGGAACTGGTACCCGATGCCCCCGATGAGGAGGAGTCCCACCAGGATGAAGGGGATCATGAAGACCGTGAGGCACCCGTCGGGGTGCCCGTGGCGCCATCCCTCGACCATCTGCCATACGAAGACGGAGACGATGCCGTTCCAGAATGCCGCGATGAGGATGATCCCCAGAAACTTGCCCACGGGCGAGGCCTGGGGCTTGAGCTCCGCGGGGCCAAGGTCGAAGGCCAGCGGGCCGGTGCTCGGCCCTGACGCGCCTGCCCCAACCCCGGCACCATAGTCTGGGTGCCGCAACTTCCTCACGCTCCACACGATGCCGACGGCTCCCACGGCGACGAAGAGGAGGGGGAAGAGGCCTATGAGGTAGAAAGCGTGGAAGCGGCGGTCCAGGACCGCGTCGGCGGGGTCATCGGGGTTCACGTAACACGTGGCCCCCACGCCGGGGGGGTACCGGCTGACGATCTCGGCCTTGCCGTCGTAGCCGCTCGACGACCCACCCATGAAGTCGTACCGGTCGCCGGTGAAGGTTCGGCCCTTCACCTCGTAGCGGAAAACGATGTCCACGCTGTAGGTCTTTCCGCCCTTGCTGCCGCTGTGGCTCCCCACGCTGCTGGAGACGATGGCGCAGGGGACCGCGGGCCAGTTCCCGGCCTGGACGAGCTTGAGGGCCGGCCGGACCAGAATCGCGTAGGTGGCGCCCAGGCCCGCCACGAGGAAGATAGAGAAAAACAGGGGCATGAACCACATGCCCTTGCGGGGGTCCGAGGCTTTCTCGGAAATGGGCTCGGCCAGCCCGCTCCCGGGGGCGGGTTTTGGTTTGGGGCCCTTGATGGCCGAGTAGAGGCCCGCCGCGCCGACGACCACGAAGACCAGGGGCAGGAGGATGAAGAAGGCCAGGACCTTGGGCTCGCCCTGCAGAACGGCCTTCAGGATGAGGACCGTGAAGAGGAGCCCCATCCCGAGGAACACGCTGAAGAAGGCGCCCACGAAGATCCGGCCGACACAGCCCCGTCCAGCCGGGTCGCCACCCGCCCCCGTGGGAATGGAGAAATTTGCCATGGTTCTCCCCTGGCATGTTGTAGTCCCGTCTTCGCATGGGAGTCAAGGAGGCGTTGACACCACGAAGCATCTCCGCCACAATAGCCATGTGGAGCCGACCATGACGCGATCCTTCGAGTTGCGCGCAATCTCTTCCCTCTCCCAGGTTTGGGGGTGGTGGTGCGTGGGCGCATCCGGAGGGCGCGGGAGCGCGGCATAGCCGCACCGCATGGCAGGAAGCGAGCCCTCCGGAAACGGAGGGCTTTTTTGTTGGAATGTTCAGGGGGGTATGGAGGCGGCGCAACCGAATCAACAAGGGGTGAACTCACGCCCCTCACGACTTGTGGAGTCTATAGCTTCGGTAGATCGGATTCCGAAGCGGAGCGGAGGAAGACGGCGTCCCGCCCGGATTGGGCCTTGGGCGAGGAAGCCGAGGCGGACGCACCGGAGTCGTACCCTTGCCGTACGTCGAGGATGCGGACGCCGACGGCTGACATGGCCCAAGGTCCGAGACTGGCGGCGCAAAAGGAGGTCGAGATGGACAAGATACTGTTGTCACAGAAAGACATGCCCAAACAGTGGTACAACATCCTCGCCGATCTTCCGTTTCCCTTGGCGCCTCCCGTGAGCCCCGTCACGGGCCAGCCCGTGACGCCCGACGAGATGCTCCGCATTTTTCCCGGGCCGCTCCTGGAACAGGAGATGAGTTCCCAGCGCTTCTTTGACATTCCCGAGGAAGTGCTGGAAATCCTCTCCCTGTGGCGTCCCACGCCTCTCATCCGGGCGCACCGGCTGGAGAAGGCCCTGGGCACGCCGGCGCGCATCTACTACAAGTACGAGGGCGTCTCACCCGCGGGCAGCCACAAGCCCAACACTGCGGTGCCGCAGGCGTACTACAACAAGATCAGCGGCATCAACCGGCTCACCACGGAGACGGGCGCGGGGCAGTGGGGCAGCTCCCTGGCTTTCGCGTGCCAGCAGTTCGCCATGGCCCTGCGCGTCTACATGGTTCGGATCAGCTTCACGCAGAAGCCCTACCGGCGCACCTTCATGCGCCTCTTCGGGGCGGAAGTGGTGGCGAGCCCCAGCGAGCTGACGCAGGCCGGGCGCGACATGCTCGCTTTGCATCCCGACACGCCGGGCAGCCTGG
>JAKAJA010000334.1 GCA_021814085.1 Acidobacteriota bacterium
CTGGCTTTGTCAGCTCGCTCATCCGATGGCACCGCATCGGCCTTCGCTCGCTTCCTCGCCATGCATCCCGGCCAGCCACCGTCGCGGCCATGTCCTATCTTGGGATGGGCTCGAAAGTCCTCTGCTTCTGCGTGCTGGCCCTCGCCGTGGCCTGCGCTTCGAGCTTCTACTATCGCGGCACGTACCAGCTGGAGCACGGCCAGCTGGACGAAGCGGTCGCGAACCTCGAAAAGGCACGCAAGGATAGCCCCACCAGCATCCGGATACAGACCACCCTCGTTCGCGCCAAGCTGGCCGCATCCGCCAAGCACATGGAGAACGCCAAGTTCTCCATCGCGCGAGAAGACTACGAGATGGCGGCGCTGCAGCTGACCCTGGTCTTGAAGTACGACCCGGGCAACCAGAGGGCCCAGGACATGCTGGGGAAGGTGCTTACCGCGCAGAAGGACATGGAGGACAAGGCGCGCGCGGCGGCGCTCTCCATCGACCAGATGAAGCAGGCCTACGAGGAGGAGACGGGCGTGCCCAAGCTGGACCCGGCCTCCAATATCCCCATCGTCCTCAAGTTCACCGACACCCCCATCAAGACCATCCTGGATGCCATCTCCAAGGCGAGCGGCATCAACTTCATCTACGACGAGAAGACGGAGACATCCAAGCGGGTCACGGTGGATTTCTCAAAGGTGAACCTCTCCGAGGTGATGGACTACCTCATGATGCAGACGAAGAACTTCTACAAAGTCCTCGATCCGCACACCCTCATGGTCATCCCGGACAACAAGCAGAAGCGGGACGAATATACGGATCAGGTCATCCGCACCTTCTACCTGTCCAACTCCGATGCCAAGGACGTCTTCCAGCTGGTGCGTTCCATCCTCCAGGCCCGCAAGATGGCCATGAACCAGGACCTGAACTCCATCACCATCCAGGACAGCCCGGACGTGGTGGCCATCTGCCAGAAGATCATCGAGGAGAACGACAAGAGCAAGGGCGAAGTGATCGTGGACGTGGAACTCCTCGAGGTCGACACCAACAACACCCTGAGTCTCGGCATGGACCTGTCGAGCCACCAGTTCACCATCGGCCCGGGAACCAACGTCACCAAGGACAGCTCGGGGAATGTCACGGGTATCGGTACGGGGCCCCCCGTGCCCCTCAACAAGTTCGGCCAGATCCTCAGCCATAACCTCTGGATCACCCCCGTGCCGAACCTGATCGTGAACCTCATGCTTTCCGACTCCACGACTACCGTTCTGGCAAAGCCGCAACTGCGCGTGCTCGAGGGGCAGAAGGCGTCGGTCCACATCGGCGACAAGCTCCCCATCCCGACGGCGAACACTTACGCCACGGGGTCCGTGACCACCAACTACACGCCCATCACCTCCTACACCTACCAGGACATCGGCGTGAAGATCGAGATCGAACCCAAGGTCCACCACAACCGCGAGGTGACCATCAAGCTCAAGGCGGAGGTCTCGGCCCAGACGGGCGTGGTGCCGGCGAGCGGACTCAACCCGGCCCAGCCCATTATCGGAACGAGGGAGACGAGCAGCGTCATCCGCCTCCAGGACGGGGAGACGAGCCTGCTGGCCGGTCTGATCCAGAAGACCGACAAGGACGCACTCTCCGGAATTCCCGGCATCGCCAATATCCCCATTCTCAGACGTCTTTTCTCTCAAACGGATCGCGGCCACCAGACGACGGACGTCGTGCTTCTCCTGACCCCCCACATCATCCGCATGCCCAACATCACGCCCGAGGATATCAAGCCCATTTGGGTGGGGACGGCCGACAACCCTCGGCTGAAGGGTGATCCCGCAACCTCCTGGGCACCCTCTCCCTTCTTGGGCCCGTTGGCGAAACAGCCGGCCAAGACAGGCAAGGCGGAAGGACTCGCCAAGGGAGCCCCTGCCGGCACGGAAGCCAAGAAGGACGCCATTTCCCCCAATACGTCCGGAACCGGGCAATCAGCCTCGCAGGCCGCGCCCACCGGGGATACTTCCCAGGACCAGAAGCCGGCCGTGGGTCCCGAGGCGCGGGTCATGGTAAGCCCCACGACAGTCAACGTGAAGGCGGGCGAAACGGCCACGATGAATCTCGTCGCGGTTGGGGGGGCGGACATCAAAGACATGCACGTGGAGGCCGATTTCCCCTCCGACATCCTGAAGTTCCAGGGCGCCGATGAGGGTACCTTCCTGAAGATGGGGGGCGGCGCCACGACCTTTTCGGCCATGGAGTCGAAGCCCGGGAACCTCATCCTCGACATGGGGAGGGCCGACGGTGCCGCCGCGGGGGCCGGGCTTCTCGGCAGAGTGCGTTTCACGGCCCTCAAGGCCGGCCAGGCCCAAGTCAACTTCAGGGTGGTGACCGCCCGCGGCGCAACGGGGTTGTCGGCCCGGCTCGCCCCCATTCAGGCCGCCGTATCCGTTTCCGACCCGGGCGGGCAGACCGGTGCCCCGCAGCCCGCGCCGGCAGGAGACGACGGTGACTGAAGGAGCCTCCCCTCGCGAGAGGGGCATCTCCCTGTTCGAGGTGGGGCTGGCGGTGGCGCTCATCGCCCTGCTCGCCATGATCGCCGTGCCGGCGGGCCAAATCATGAGCCGCCGCGCCAAAGAAATTCAGCTGCGCCGGGATCTCAGGGAGATGCGCAGGGCCATCGACGAGTACCACCGCTACGCGGTTCAGGGCCTCATCATGCAGACCGATGTCAGTCAGGATCTTTACCCCAAGGAATTGGAGGAGCTGACCAAGGGCGTCGCGCTGGCTGGTGACCCCACGGGCAAGAAGGTCCGCTTCCTCAGACGCATTCCCATCGATCCCATGATGGGCACGAGCGAGTGGGGGATGCGCTCCACTCGGGACGATCCCGATTCCACCTCCTGGGGAGGTGACAACGTCTACGACGTCTATTCCCAGAGCACGGCCATGGCGCTCGACGGGAAGACGCACTATAACGAATGGTGAGGGAAATGGAGCCCACGAATCCACGAGCCCAGGAGCCCACGATGGCGATGCCGGAACCTCCAGAGCCTTCAGTCTCGCGGGGTGATGTGCACGCTGGTGAAGGCCAACCTTCACGATCCCGATCTTCGCGGGGGTTCACCCTCATCGAACTCATGGTCGTGGTGGCCATCATAGGGATCCTGGTCAGCATGGCCGTGCCAACCTACAGGGGCATGGTCCTCCGGGCGAGGGAGACGGTCCTGCGCCAGAACCTCTTCACCATCCGCGACGTGATCGATCAGTACTACGCGGACAAGGGCAAGTACCCGGACTCCCTGGAGGAACTCGTCTCGGCTGGTTACATGCGGCACATCCCCATCGATCCCATGACGGAGAAGTCGGATTGGGTGGGCGTGCCCTACACGGGTGGAGAACCGGGGCAGCTTCAGCCCACGGAGGGCGAGACGTCGGCGGGCATCTTCGACGTGCATTCCGCCTCAGAAGGGGAATCCAGCTCCGGCTCAAAATATGCGGAATGGTAGGCGCCTGAAAAGTGAAGAGTGCGGAGTGGGAGTGAAAAGCAAAAAGTGAAAAGCATGGGCA
>JAKAJA010000335.1 GCA_021814085.1 Acidobacteriota bacterium
CAGCACCTCGTAGGAGATATAGAACGCGGCGAAGACGCGCAGGGGCTGGCGAAAGGGCAGCGCGGCCACGGGAATGAATAGGCGGAAGTAGGGCAGGAGCGCCATGATGCCGGCCAGGCTCACGAGCGCGGCGGGGGCCTTGGATGTGAAGAAGATGAGCCCCGTGGCAGCCACTAGGGTGGCGAGGGCCACGGGTCTCCTGAAAAGCCATGGCACGTTGGAAAAACTCGGCGGTCCCTCGGGCGCTCCCGCGCGGCGCCCGACCCTGAACGTGAAGAGGAGGGTGATCAGCGAAAGGCCCAGGGTGATGAGAAACGCCGACTGGTGGTTCTCCAGGAAGAGGACGATGTTGTGGAAGTCCTGGATCACGGCGGGATGCGACAGGCGGGAGGGTCCGACGTCGGCGAGGCGCTCCGCCCTCGGGGTCCAGAGGGGTTTTTCCTCGGGCTGCCAGAGGTCCCGCTGGTAGACGACGATGGCCTGCCCCACCGTATCCAACAGGTCGCTCACCTGAAGCTCAAGGGTCGCCAATGCGTCTTGGAGCGAGACGACCTTGCTCAGACGGTCCTGGGCGAGGCCCTTCACGTCGGCGATGCCCCTCAGGTTGTTCTGGATCCTATCGGAGAGCGAGGAAAAGCCTGGCTGTGAACCGATCTGCGCCTGGGTGGCCTCCCAAACGGCCTCCTGGCAAGCGAGCTGGTCCAAGTCGCGCTGTACGGCGGCCGCTTTCTGGCCCAGGGCATGCCTGGCGGCCGCGCTTCCGCGGCTCATCTCCCGCCAGAAGTTCTCCAAATCCCGGAGTTCGAAGAGCGTGGGGGTTCCATCCAGGAGGACCGTCGCCTCCTTCGATCGTTCGTCGATTTCCTGCCGGCGCACCGCGATGCCCGCCTGGAACCGGTCGAGGTCCGGGTCTGGCCCGAGACGCCGGATGATCTGCTGCAGGAGCCTGCCGAGGTCTTGGGAACGCTCGGCGATCTGGGCAGGGGTTACGGGGGTCGCGGGGGGGAGCTGGGGGGCCTCGGCGGCGGGCGCTTTCCGGGCCGGAAAAGGGGGCTCCTGGGGCTGTGTCCGAGCTGGTGGAGCGGATGCCTGGGCCTGTGATTGGGCCGGGGGAGCTTCCTGAGTGCGGGCGGGCCGTGGCGGTGTCTGTCCGGAGGCGGGCGCACCCGCGAGGATGCAGGATAGTACGAGCAGCCCCAGGATCGGTACCCGCCCACGCTGTGGATTCGCTGCAAATCCTTCCATGTCCCCTCTCCTCAATGTGCCAGGCGCTTGCCCAGTATAGAGTGCCTAGCCGGATAGCGCATCCTCCACGAGCCCCGAAACCATCTTGCCGATGGCGGGGGAGGAGGTGAGGCCGGGGGATTCGATCCCCACCAGGTTGATAAGCCCCGGGAGGCCTCGGTCGGCCTCGTGGCGGATGACGAAGTCCCGGCTTGGCTCGCCAGGGCCGAACCGCTTGGCCTGTATCCCGGCCATGTCGGCCTGCATGTCCCCGCGCTCCAGCGTGGGCAGGAAGGGCTTCACGGCGGAGAAGAAGAGGTCCCCGAGTTCCTCGGGCACGGCGTAATCCACCGAATCCACCCAGCTGTCGTGGGGGCCGAGGCGCATGCCGCCCCCAAGGTCCGGACAGGTGTGGATGCCCACGGTCGCATCGGTTGGGGGCACGGGGTAGACGAGCATGGAGGGAAGGTGATCGAGGCCGCGGGTGACACGGAAGTACATCCCCTTTCGGTAGAAGATGCGGTAGTGGGCCTCGTCGATGTCGATGCCGGCCATGGCGGCCACCTCGCCGGCGCCCAGGCCGGCGCAGTTCACGAGGACCGACGTCTCGAATTCGAAGGTGGCGCCCGCCCGCTCCCGTACCCCAATCCGGTACCCGCGGGGAATCTTCTCGATGGAGACGACCTCCACGCCGTAGACCTCCGTGGCGCCAGCGTTGGCGGCGAGGGCTCGAAAATGCCTCATGAGGGCGTGGGAGTCCACGATGCCGGAAGTGGGGCAGACCATGGCGGCCAGGGCGACAACCCGTGGTTCGAGGGCGCGCATCTCCTCGGGGCCCACGAGCCTGACCCCTTCCGCGCCGTTGCCGAGGGCCGTGTCGAGAAGCCCGGGAAGCTGGGCCTCCTCCTCGGGGGTCACGGCCACGACCAGTTTGCCCGTGTTCTTGTGGGGGATGCCGTATCTCCCGCAGATCTCGTACATGAGACGGTTGCCCTCGAGGCACAGCCGCCCCTTCAGTGAATTTTTGGGGTAGTAGATGCCGGCGTGGATGACCTCGCTGTTCCGGCTGCTCGTCTCGCGCCCGAAGGACTCGTGGCGCTCCAGCAGGAGAAGGCTCCTACCGGGACGCGCCGAGTGCGCCGCCACGGAGAGCCCGACCACCCCCGCACCCACCACCGCGACGTCCACCTTCTCCATGGCCTCTCCCCCCCGCCGGGTGGGCGCCCCGCTCGGAAATGTCATGAAGCGTATCGCGCCCACCATGACTGGCACGATTCCAAGTCGGGACACCAAGGGAAAATGTAGCACATGGGCAATCCCATGGATGGCTGGAAATAAACCGGGCGTCTCCGGTCGTTTAATAGCCTTGTGAATCAGGCCCCGAGGAGGCCCGAGGAGAAGGATCGCAATGAACCTGGTCCCCGTCCCTGACGTCATCCCCATTTTCCCCCTGCCAAAGACCGTACTTCTGCCTGGCGAAGTACTCCCCCTCCACGTGTTCGAGCCCCGTTACCGTCAGATGGTCCGGGACGCCCTGGACTCGCACGGCATCATTGGGATGGTGCAAATCCTCCCGGGGCATGAGAGGGAGCAACCTTTCGACCCTCCCGTCCACGACGTGGGATGCGCGGGGGTCATCGCTCGCCACCGCGAGATGGAGGACGGGCGCTTCCTCATCTGGCTCATCGGCGTGGAGCGGTTCAGGATAACGGGAGAGCTGCGGACCCTCACCCAGTACCGCGTCGTGTCCATCGCCCACGAGGGCTCTCCGGAGCAGGAACCCCACCCCGGGTTGGGCGAACAGCGGCTGCACCTCCTCGCCTCCCTGACCGCCTACATGGACGGGAAGGTGGAAGGCGGGGAGGTAGTCGTGAACGACCTGGCCCGGCAGCTCGCCCAGGTGGGAGACGAGCCCCTCGCCGCCGCGACGGCCCAGATCATGGGGTTGATGGGCGAGCGGAAGCAGCAGCTGCTGGAGGCCTCGGATCTGGAAGAGCGCTACAGGGTCCTTCAGGGGGAACTCGACCTGGCCGTGGCCGGAGCGGGGCGGCTGATCGAATTCAAGCCCAAATTTCTCCACTGACCCCGCCTGCGCTGGACAGAATAGCCCGTTAACCGCAAAGGCGCAAAGAGATCAAAGGGGGAATTCTTTTCAAATTCAAAGATCTCTCCTTAGCGTTCTTCGCGTCTTAGCGGTTCAATGTTTTTCTTGTTGTCTCTCTTCTTCTCCCGCTCTCCCCTTCTCCCGCTCTCCCGTTCCGTCCCTTCCCACTTGCGTCCGGGTGACGGCGGGGACTAGACTGTAAGCAAGGGAGGAT
>JAKAJA010000336.1 GCA_021814085.1 Acidobacteriota bacterium
ACTCCCGTGGCGGACAACCTCCCGTCCCAGGCCATCAAGGTGATCCGTTTCGCTCCCGGTGACCCCTCGGTGGTCTACGCCGGGTCCGGTGAACCCCACTCCAAGACCAGTATCTGGGGGATGGGCGTATTCCGCTCCGGCGATGGCGGCCTCACTTGGTCCGCCCTCCCGGTAAACGGCCCGGGATGGGATTTCCGGTTCCTCGCGGTGAGCGGCCTGCAGGTCCACCCCCGGGACGCGAACACCCTCTGGGTCACGACGGCCAACGTCCTGCCCGACCGCGTGGACGCCTTCCATCCGCCGCCCGATGCCGCCGCGCCGGGCATCTTCAAGTCCACGGACGGCGGCGCCACGTGGCGGCGCCTCCTCACGGCCGTGGACTATCGGCCCTACGACTATCCGGCCTACGATCCCTACGCGGCTTCGGGGACAGGGTTCGTGGACCTGGAACTCTTCCGCGCCGACCCTCGCGTCCTCTTTGCCGTGGAGCGGTCCGGGGGCATCTACCGCACCCTCGACGGCGGCGAGAACTGGGCCCTCTGCACCCCCGTGAAGAACCCCGGTGGCGGGGCCGCCCGCGGGGCCGACTTCCCCGCGCCCGTCGCGCGGTTCAGCCAGTACAGCGAAGCCACGGGCACCTTTACCACCTACCCGGTTCTGAAGCGCGCCGTGACCGTCCCCGAGTTCAACCGCATCGAGATGGCCATCGGCCAAGCGGGCGGCGCCATGACGGCCGATTGGCGCACGGCGGTCCTCTACGCGGGCTACGGGGCGGTCCTCCAGCTGGACACGGACGGCGACGGTATTTTCAATCCGGCCACGGACCTGACGGTCCCCACGGCCCTCATCTTCAAGTCATCCGACGGCGGCCAAACGTGGCGCTGGCTCGGGGACTGGTACCTCAACAGCGTTCCCCTCTACTGCGACGTGGACACGAACGGCTACGAGAACGCCCTCTACGACAACACCGTGGAGGTGAACCCCCTAAACCCGGACGACGTTGTGGTGGGCGGCAACGCCAACTACGCGCCCCTGTGGCCCGATCCCATCTCGAACCCCGTTCGCCTGCTGGAGCCCCCGTGGATGGGAACCGTCTTCCGCTCCCAGGACGGCGGCACGACCTGGGTGGACACGACCCCCGCCTGCCTGGAATATGTGAGAGACACCACCAAGCCTCCCGTGGGCGGCCTCCCCGTCTACCGGTGCGCGAGGCAGTCCCCCGAAAAGGCCACCCACCCCGACACCCACTGCGCCTTCTTCGATTGGCCCAACGGGCGGTTCTTCATCACCGACGACGGGGGGATCTACGAGTGCACCGTCACCGGCGACGGCAGCGACGGCCTGCGCGACTACCACTGGCGGGACATCAACGGGAACACCTCCACCCTCCAGATCTTCCAGTTCGGCTCGCACCCCACCGACCCCAACCAGGTGGTCGTCGGGATGCAGGACAACTCCAACGCCCACTGGGACGGCACGAGCTGGGAGGCGTGGGACTGGAACGGCAGCGACGGCACCGTGGCCTGCTACGATCCCAAGGAGCCCCGCCACGTCTACCTGGGCTGGCAGTACTCGCTGGCCCGCAACGACCACGGCGGCGGCAAGACCCAGGACGGCTGGACCATCCTCTTCTCGGGGTCCATCGGGCAAGGGGACGGCTTCCCCTTCGTGGTGATCTTCGCCATCGACCCGGTGAAGACCAACGTCGTCTACGTGGGGAGCCTCACGGGGGTCTACCGGTCGGCGGACCGCGGCAACACCTGGTCCAATCGCCGCAACCCCAACCCCCTGGACGGGGAGGTCACGGCCCTCGCCGTGTCGCCCCAAAGCCACCGCTACGTCTGGGCCGGGACGAGCACCGGGCACGTCTACCTCTACGACATCAAGAAAGGCAAGGTCCACGACAGGACGGGGAACACCCTCCCCAACCGGTGGGTGAGCGCCATCGTGCCTTCCGCCAACTCGGCCAACAAGGCCACCATCGCCTTCAGCGGATACGACGCCAACTCGGCCGACCCGAACAGCGGCGGCAACGGGAACGTGGGGCGGGTCTTCAGGACGGGCGATTTAGGGGTCACGTGGACGAACATCAGCGGCAACCTCACGGGGAGCCAGGGCCTCGACATCCCGGCCTCGGCCCTCGTGCAGGACCCGGGCGACGAGAGCCGCCTCTGGCTTGGCACCGATTACGGCGTCTTCTCCACCCGGGACGGAGGAACGACCTGGGCCGACGCCCGGGGGACCATGCCCGCCGTGGCCGTCACCGGGCTGGAACTGAACAGGAAAACGGGGTATCTCCTCGCCGCCACCTTCGGGCGGGGGATTTGGAGAATGAGGTACTAGCAGAAAGGGAGGACCCTGCCTGGTGACGGGCCGGCGTTGCATGGCGCGCCAGGTCCCCCGGGCAAGTTTGACGTGGTGGGGGGAAATGCGCAAATGCCCGCCGCGCATGGTGAGGGGGGCTTGCCAATTCCCCCATGCTCATTTAAGATTACAGTGTTGGATGTGGGTATGGTTTCCCAGACAGGGGATTTGTAGAGGAGGCTCCGAATGAAGAAGGCTCTCATCATCACGCTCACCTTTGCCGTGGCCCTGATGTTCGTGCTGACGGTGGCTGCTGCTCCTACGGCCGTCGGCGCCGAGAAGTGCAAAATGTGCCACAAGCTTCAGTACGAGTCCTGGGCAGCGTCCAAGCACGCCGCCGCCACCCCGAAGGTCGAATGCGAGACCTGCCACGGCCCCGGCAGCGACTATATGAAGATGTCCGTCATGAAGGATGTCGCCGCTGCCAAGGCCGCCGGCCTCATCCTTCCCGACAAGGCCGCCTGCGGCAAGTGCCACGGAAAGGGCAAAGTCCCCGCCATGACCGACGCCCTGTTCGCCAAGGTGCATGCCCACAAGGCCAAGTAGCTCCCTCCATACTTCATTCGGTTAGCAAGACGGGCGGGCCCATGGCCCGCCCTTTTGCTTTAATGCCAACTTGCCTTCAATAGAGGGACATCCTTGTCCCGTAGGTCGGGATACACATCCCGACAGGGGCGAGGATTGGTATCCTCGCCTACGGGAGGTAACGACGGACGACAAGTTGGCATAAGGCCATTGCCGCGGGGCAATGGCTCCGATAGAATAACGCTCCGCGGCGCCATGGGAGGCCGGCGAGAAAGGGGAAGGCGCGATGGGAATCGGGACGAACCTGGACTCGTCGGCGGGTTCCCCGGAGTCTCGGCCTTGAGCCAGAGGCGCGCACTCACCTGCGACCTCCTCGTGCTCGGCTCGGGGATCGCCGGCCTGCGAGGCGCCATCGAGGCCGCCTCCTCGGGCTGGAAGGTCATCATAGCCACCAAGGACAAGCCCCGGGAATCCAACACCGAGTACGCCCAGGGCGGAATCGCCGCGGCACTCGGCGAGGGCGATTCACCCTCCCAGCACTTCGAAGATACCCTGGAGGCGGGGGACGGTCTGTGCAACGCCGAGGCCGTGAAGGTCCTGGTCGAAGAGGGTCCGAGGGAGGTCCTCCAGCTCATAGAATGGGGCGCGA
>JAKAJA010000337.1 GCA_021814085.1 Acidobacteriota bacterium
GCAGCTTGGAGGCCCCGAAAATGAGGACGATGATGATGAGGATGATGATGAGCTCTGGGGTCCCAATGGTTCCGAAGAGGGCCAGAGCAATCAGGGGGGACATGGCGGCTCCTTATTCGACAATCACTTTTCGGTGCTTCAACCTACCCACCCGGAGAACATAGCACGCTTTTCCCCCGCGGGGGAACAGGGCCTTGCTGTCAAGTATCTTTGCCCCGTCGAGGGTCACCCCTCCCTGTTGCATGAGGCGCCTGGCTTCGCTGCTGGACGGGCACAACCCGAGGTCCACGAGGAGCTTGTAGTACGGAAGGGGAGCTTCCGAGATGGCTACCCGGGCCTCCTCCATCTCGGTCGGGTCCTCACGCCTGCTGAAGACCTGGTCAAAATGCTCGGCGGCTCCCTTGGCCGCCCCTGCGCCATGATAGTAGGAAACCAGGGTCGCCGCCAGGTCTCGCTTCGCCTTCATGGGGTGGACCTCTCCCGAGGCCACCCCGGCTCTGAGTCCTTCCACGTCGGCGGGGGTCAGGTCCGTGGTGAGGAGGTAGTACCGCCACATCATGACGTCCGAGACGCTCATGATTTTCCCATAGATATCCTCGGGCGATTCGTTGATGCCGATGTAGTTGCCAAGTGACTTGGACATCTTCTCCACGCCGTCCGTGCCCTCGAGCAATGGGACCGTGAGGACCACCTGCTCCTCCAAGCCATACTCGCGCATGATATCCCGGCCCACGAGGAGGTTGAAAAGCTGGTCCGTTCCCCCCAGCTCTACATCGGCCTTCAGGGCCACGGAATCGTAGGCCTGGGCCAGCGGGTACATGAATTCGTGGATGTGGATGGGCTGCTGGGTATGGAAACGCTTCTTGAAGTCGTCCCGCTCGAGCATGCGGGCCACGGTGTACTTTCCCGCCAGGCGAACAAAACCTTCCGCGCCCAGCTGAGAAAGCCATTCCGAGTTGAACCTTATGGACGTCAGCTCCCGATCCAGGATCTTGAAGACCTGGCGGCGGTAGGTCTGGGCGTTCTCGGCCACCTCCTCGCGGGTGAGCTGGGGCCGGGTGGCTTTCTTGCCGGTGGGGTCGCCGATCATGCCCGTGAAATCGCCGATTACGAAAACGACGGTGTGCCCCAGGTCCTGAAAGTGCTTCATCTTCCGCAGGACGACGGTGTGTCCCAAGTGGAGATCGGGGGCCGACGGGTCGAAGCCCGCCTTGATGATGAGGGGCTGGCCCGTCTTTTCGGCGCGCTCCAGCTTCTTCCGTAGGAGCCCCTCATCCACGAGGTTGACCGCACCCTTGGTGAGGTAGGCCAGGGCGTCGTCGATGGTCATGGTCATTGGCTGTCTCCGCTCCAGATGAGCCCGCCCGAGAGGCGCTGGTATTCCTTATGGGGGACGTCCAGGACGGCCCTCGAGCCATCCACGGTCACTCTGCCTTCGCACATGAGCCTGAGGGCCGCGGCGTAGAGGTGGTGCTCCAGACCGAGGATGCGCCGCGATAGGGACTCCTCGTCGTCATCGGGGAAGATGGGAACGACGGCCTGCAGGAGGATGGGGCCATGGTCCACCTCCTCGTCCACCAGGTGGACCGTGCACCCTGAGAACCGGGCTCCCGCATCGAGGGCTTTCCGCTGAACGTGGAGGCCGGGGAAGGCGGGCAAAAGGGCCGGGTGGATGTTGAGGATGCGGTTCTTGAAGGCCCGCACGAAGACGGGGGAGAGGAGGCGCATGTAGCCGGCGAGGCAGACGATCTCAACTCCCGCCTCCCGGAGCGCGGTTACCACTTTGGCGTCATGCTCCTCACGGGTGGCCGAGGCCTTGTGGTCGATGACCAGCGTGGGCACGCCCCTGGCGGCGGCGAGTGCAAGCCCGGGAGCATCCGCCTTGTTGGAGATGACCAGGCTGCATCGGGCGGGGATCTCGCCCCGGTCCATGGCGTCGAGCAGGGCGACCATATTGGAACCGCGACCGGAGATGAGGATGCCGACCTGGCTCAACGTAGCCTCCCCTTCATGCGCCGTTCAGCGAAAGCGCAATCGGAAGATTGTAACATGCCGAGCCTTTGGTCCAGATTCAGAAATGGAACAGGTTGTACGAGATCCAGCTCACCGCGGCAGCCATGAGCGCCGAGGCGGGCAGGGTCAAGACCCAGGCCCCGACGATCTGCTTGACGATGCTCCAGCGGACGCCCTTGAGCCCCTGCGAGGAACCAACCCCCATGATGGCGGCGGATATGACGTGGGTGGTAGAAACTGGGGCGCCAAATGCCGTAGCGGCGAAAATGACGGCCGCCCCAGAGGTCTCGGCGGCAAAGCCGTGCACGGGTTGGAGGCTCAACACCTTCCGCCCCACGGTCTTGATAATGCGCCAACCGCCTGCGGCGGTACCGAGGGCCATGGCGGAGGCGCAGGCCACCACCACCCATAAGGGGATCGGGAAGGCCCCACCCTGGGGAACAACGAAGCCTCCCGCGACCAGGGCCATGGTGATGAGCCCCATGGTTTTCTGGGCATCGTTGCCGCCGTGGGACAGGGCCATGGAAGAGGCCGACAGAACCTGGAACACCTTGAACCAGCGATTGAGCTTGCTGGGCGCCGTCCTCCGGAACAACCAATAGGTCACGACCATCATCAGGTGGCCGACGATAAACCCGAGGATGGGCGAAGTAATGAGGGCGATGGCGATGAGCTTGAGCCCCGCAAGATGGAAGTTGTGAAACCCGTGCCGGGCCGCGACGGCGCCAACAATACCGCCGATGAGGGCGTGGGAGGAGGAGGAGGGGAGCCCCTTTAACCACGTAAGGATGTTCCAGATGATGGCGCCGATGAGGGCGGCGAAAACGGTCTGGAGGTCCACCTTGGATGGGTCCACGATCCCCTTGCCGATGGTCGTGGCCACCCCCTTGCTCATGAAAGCCCCGACGAAGTTCAGGCTCGCGGCCAGGAAAATCGCGTAGGGAATTCTGAGGGCGCCCGTAAGGACCGTCGTGGCGATGGAATTCGCCGTGTCGTGGAAGCCGTTGATATAGTCGAAAATCAGGGCCGTGCCCACCAAGACCCAGATGAGCCACACGCTGCTAGCCATTTTTCACGACGATAGTTTCGATGATGTTGGCTACGTCCTCGCATTTGTCCATGGCCCCCTCCAATCGCCCATAGAGTTCCTTGAGCTTGATGAGCTCGATGGGGTCCTTTGCATTCTCGAAGAGGTCCGAGATGGCCTTGCGGCTGAGGTCGTCTCCGAGGTTCTCGAGACGCTTGACCTCCTTGCAGAAGCTCATGAGGTGATCGAGGTTCCGCAGAGAGTGAACGGCTTTTGCGATCTGCTCCGTGGCCTTCATCAAAAGGTCGGCGAACTCGCGCATCTCCGGGGTGGGTTCCTTGATCTTGAAGAGGGTCATCCTGCTGGCCAACGCCTCGGCGTAGTCCAGGATGTCGTCGAGCCCCGAATTCAGCTGATAGATGTCGTCCCGGTCGATGGGGGTTACGAAGGAGCGGTTGAGGGCCTCCACAAGCCTGTGCGTGTTCTGATCCCCTT
>JAKAJA010000338.1 GCA_021814085.1 Acidobacteriota bacterium
TCGAGCCGGTCCAGGCCGGCTAAGACGGGAATCAGGGCCTGCTCGGGTGTCGAGGCCCGCTGCGCCGCGGCGAGGATGCGCCCTATGGCCGTCTGGGTGGGCTCGGCCTGTTGGGCACCCGCGGCGAAAGCAAGGACCAGGGAGGGGATGGCCAGAATGGATATCAGCCTTGGGCTTCTCATGTTATAGCCTCAGAACGGCGTTGTCGTTGCCCATGCCGTCTTGTCTCAGTTCGAGGGCATTCGGATCGGTTTCGTAGCGGGTCCCGTCCACCAGGAACATGTACTCGTACCGGCCCTGCGGGAGGCTGACCTGGACGGTCCACGTGCCGTCCTTGCCGCGCTTCATGGGCGTCTTCTTGGAGTCCCAGTCGTTGAACGTGCTCACGACGCACACGGAATGGGCCTTTGGGCTGTAAAAGGTGAATGTCACGGGTATCATGGGCCCGGCTGGGCCTTTCGAGTGAGACACGACACGGCTCCCGGGCCGAAATGCGGCGTTGCCCGCGGGTTCAACGCGAGGGCGGTCCACCAGGCGCCAGACACCCGCCATGATACCCAGCAGAACCAGGAAGATGGCCATCCGGTAGGCCCAGACCACCTGCGGCCGCTGGAGGGCGCCCCAGAGCCTTCTCCATGCGGATCTTCTGGGCGGCGGAATCTGGGCCAGCCCCGACGTGATGGCTGAAGCCAGCCCCGCGGGCGGAAGATCCTTCTTCATGCCACGAAGGGCTTCCACCGTGGGATCCAGGCCGTCCAGGTCTTCACGAGGGGGACCGCCGGCATTCATCTGATACCTCCAACCAGGTTCCTCGACATGCATTCTTTCAACAGGGCAAGCCCTCGCCGCACTCTCATCTTGGTGGCCGACAATCCGATTCTGAGCTGGTCCGCCACCTCCTGGAGAGAAAGGTCTTCTTGGTACCGGAGAAGGAGGGCGGCCCGCAGTGTGAGGGGAATCCGGCCGAGGCATCCCCTGAGCCTTCTATCCTCCTGGGAGGCGATCAGTTCCTCCTCGGCGTTCTGTTCCTTCCCCGCGAGCCGCTCCTCGGCGCCTTCCGTCATGGGCTCCTCACGCTCCCAGGACCGGCGGCGCCGCTTGCCCGCGTCGTAGCTCACGTTCACGCATATGCCGCAGAGCCAGCTGTAGAAGCGGGTCCTTCCGTCGAACCTGCCCAAGTCTCGATAGGCCCTGAAAAAAGTCTCCTGCACCACGTCGGACGCCTCCGTCGAACCGCCCAACATCTTGTGGGCCAGATTGTAGAGTGCTGGGGTGTAAGCCTCCACGAGGGGGGCGAAGCGGTCGGGTTCACCGTCCAGGACCCGTTCCAGCAATCCTCGCACCTCCCGCTCATCCATCCGGCGACCTCTCCAGCCCATTATTTCCCAAATGGGCCCGCACGTCACATTCCTCGCGGCCCTTGACGAAAATGAGGCGGGGCCGCCCATGGAGCGCGGACCCCGCCTCGGAAGGAGGAAGGAAGGGGAGTGTCAGTCGAGCCAGAGGGGCACGCCCTGGGCGTCTCTGAGCTGGAGGGTCTCTCCCGTGCTCGGCCGGGTCACGGAGAAGGCGGCCCAGTGGCCCTGGCACTGGGCCATACGGATGCGGAGGGTTTCGCCGAGCTGGAGGGAGAAGCCCTCCTTGGCCATGTACCAGTATGGCCCCATGGAAACCGCGTAGGATTCAGGACCGGCCTTGAGGGTCACCGTGTTGTTGTGCGTGCCAAGACCCGAGTTGAGGGCGGCGAGGGTTCCTTCAACCTCCTTGAGGGTGGAGAGGTCCACGTTCTGGCCGGCCCCGTAGCCTCCAAGGCGGCACCCGTTGGGGTTGCGCCCTCCCTGTCCACTGGAGCCCCTGTTGCCTCCGGTCCAGAGCGGCAGTCCGTCGTCTCCCCTGAGGGTGATCGTCTTGCCGTTCGTCAGGTCGGCGACCGTGAATGCCACCACTCCCTGGGAGCAGTTGGCCACCTTGGCGCTGACCTGGTCCCCCACGGCGAGGGAGAAGTTGTTGGCCACGAGGTAGAAATAGGGGCCGAGGTTTGCCGTGATGGTCCCTTCCTGGTCCGAATTCATGGTGAAGCCGGGATGCCCCAGGCCGTAATCCATGGCCACGACGGTGACCGTCCCCGTGACCGTGCGGACGGTGGAGAGATCCACGGCCCCGCCGCCCTTCTTCTTGTGACCAGCAAAGGCTGCAGTAGTGACGAGCGCAAGCGCCAAAGAGAGGACCAAGAGTCGCTTCATTTCTGCCTCCGAGCCCGTGATGGGCTTCACCGGGTGGCCACCCACGGGCCGCCTTCACCCCCATATTTCCCGCAGGGCCACTGGAGTCACATGGCCGAGAAGGACGTCATGAAGAGCGAACGGCAAGCCCGCCCCGTTGTCTAGCAGGCTGCTTAAAAACTCGCATGGGCCGCGCGCAAGAGGCTTGGGGTGGAGGGGTCTGGCCCGAGGGAAGATCTCTGGCGCGACGCCTGCGCCGAGAGCCCTCCCCGGGCCAGACCCCACGATGCGAGGCGCGGCGAGGAGGGCGATGCGGTGCCATCGTGGACGGGCCGCAACAAAGCAGATGGCCCCCAATCCCTTGCGCCCGATGGGTTGCCGCGGCACGGCCCCGCCTGCGGTGTTGTCGCTCCTAGACGATGCACTAAGGCATCGACGGCGTCGCGACGCCTTGCATCCGGGGCCGTGGCGCTGGCAACGCGACCTACGGGAGTTTCTCAGCAGCCTGCTAGGCAAGGAGCCGGGGTACACTCATGGGCTGGGAGCACACGCGGAGGGCGCATATGTCGGAACGGATGCAAATCGCTGAACGGCTCAGTGGCCATGGTCCCTTGCTCATGGAGGGCGCCGTGGTGGAGCGGATACGCCGCGGTTGGCCCCAACTCCTGGACCCGATACTGATGAACGGCCCCCTGATCTATGGCGGCGAAGGGCGTTCCATCTTAAAGGCGATCTACGGGGAGTATCTCGACATCGCTAGATCATGGGGGTTACCCCTCCTCAGCCTCACGCCGACCTGGAGGACCAGCCCGGAGCGGCTGCGCCAATCCGAGTTCGCACGGATGGACTTGAACGGCGACGCCGTGCGGTTCCTGGACGAGATTCGAAGGGACCACAGTGAATTTGCCGACCAGGTTTATATCGGCGGCCTCATGGGGTGCCGCGGAGATGCTTACAAGCCCGGGGAGGCGCTCTCTCGCGGTGAGGCTCGGGACTACCACTCTGCACAGGCCGCCGCGCTGGCAGCGGCCGGCCCCGACTACCTCCTGGCCTCCACCATGCCCGAAATGGAGGAGGCCCTTGGGATGGCGGAGGCCACTGCGGGCACCGGGTGTCCCTATATCGTGAGTTTCATCATCCGCCCCACGGGCCACGTGCTGGACGGCACGCCGCTGGATGTGGCCATGAGCCGAATCGGGGACGAGGTCGCCCCCCGCCCCCTCGGCTACATGGTCAATTGCGTCCACAGCTCGGTGCTCGTGCGCGCATTCTCAACGCCGCCTGGCAAACGCGCCCTCGCCTCGGGCCGCCT
>JAKAJA010000339.1 GCA_021814085.1 Acidobacteriota bacterium
CGATCTGCCTCTTTGACGTTTTCAAATCTGCCGGGGCCCTCATCTCCAATGCGGGCTGCGGGGGCTGCGCCGCCGGACAGGTGGGGCAGAACGGGCCGGGCGAGGTGACCGTCTCCACGGGCAACCGGAACTTCGCGGGCAAGCAGGGCATGGGCGAGGTGTACCTCGCCTCTCCCGCGGTGGCGGCCGCCTCAGCCGTGGCGGGCATCCTCACCGACCCCGAGCACCTTCCCGAAGGGTCCGTGACCTTCGATGTGCCCAAGGCGGCCCGGCTCGATGTCCTTCCCGCGCACACTGCGCACGCGCCGACCCACGTGCAGGCCAAACCCCTCGTCCTCGAGGGCCGCGTCTGGGTCGTGATGAAAGACAACATCGACACGGACATGATCTTTCACAACCGGCACCTCGCCATCACCAAGCTCGAGGAGATGGGCCCGCATACTTTCGGCAACCTCCCGGGCTGGGAGGATTTCCCGCGGAAGGTGCAGCCGGGCGACATTGTCGTCACGGGCAAGAACTTCGGGGCCGGGAGCAGCCGCCAGCAGGCCGTGGACTGCTTCAAGGCTCTGGGCGTCTGTGCCATCGTGGCCAAAAGTTTCGGCGCCATCTACGAGCGCAACGCCATCAACGCCGCCCTGCCCATCATATCGAGCGATCTGATCGACATGGGCATCGAGGACGGCGAGGAGATCACCCTAAACCTGGTGAAGGGTACGATCCTCCGCCACCGGGACGGGGAGATCATCTCCGCGAGGCCCTGGCCCCAGGTCCAGGTGGAGACCTACCAGCGCGGGGGGTTGCTGGGGTAACGACAATTCGGATTTCGGAATTCGGATTTCGGAATATGAAGGTGACTAGAGATGGGCAAGACGTTTGCTGAGAAGGTCCTGGCGAAGAAGGCGGGGCTGGACGACGTGGTCCCCGGACAGATCGTGACCGTGCGGCCGGACCACCTCCTCATGCACGACAATACGAGCGCCATCGTGTCAAAGGTGGCCGAGGACTTGAAGACGTACGGCCTCGTGAATCCCGACCTGCCGGTCATCGCCATCGACCACGTAGTGCCCGCCGTGGACGAGAAGACGGCCCTGGGGCATGCCAAGATCCGCGAGTTCGTGAAGGCATACGGCGTGAAGCACTTCTTCGACGTGGGCGACGGCGTCTGCCACCAGATCGTGGTGGAGAAAGGCCTCGCCCTCCCCGGCCAGCTCGTCCTCGGCTCCGACAGCCACACCTGCACCTACGGCGCCCTCAACGCCTTCTCCACGGGCATCGACCGCACCGAGGCGGCGGTCCTCCTCCTCACGGGCGAGACATGGCTGCGCGTCCCCGAGACCATCAAGGTCGTCCTCTCGGGCTGCTTCCCCAGGGGCGTCATGGGGAAGGACCTGGTCCTGCGCATCATCGGCGACATCGGCGCCGACGGGGCCAATTACATGGCCGTGGAGTTCCACGGCGATCTCTCGGCGGTGCCCCAGGACGACCGTTTCACCATCGCCAACATGGGCATCGAGATGGGGGCCAAGATCGCCGCCTTCCCCGTGGACGGCGCCACGGAGGCCTATCTCGCGGCGCACGCGCCGGGCGCGGCCTACGAGCCCATCTGGGCCGACGGCGACGCGGCTTACTGCCGAGTGCTCACGTACGACTTGTCCAAGCTCGAACCCCTGGTGGCCAAGCCGCACACGGTGGACAACGTGGCCCCCGTCTCCGAGGTGAAGGGCCTCCCCATCCAGCAGGCTTACTTAGGCACGTGCACGAACGGGCGCCTGAGCGACCTTCAGGTGGCCGCCGCCATCCTGAAGGGCAAGCACATCGCCCCGGGAGTGCGCCTCCTCGTCATCCCGGCCAGCCGCGGCATCTTCCAGGCGGCCCTCGCCGACGGGACCATCGCCACCCTCGTGGACGCGGGCGCCATGGTGGGGCCGCCGGGCTGCGGGCCGTGCCTCGGCGCGCACCAGGGCCTCCTGGCCCCCGGCGAGCGGTGCATCAGCTCGAGCAACCGGAATTTCCAGGGCCGCATGGGGAGCAAGGACGCCGAGGTCTTCCTCGGCAGCCCCCTCACCGTCGCGGCCTCCGCCCTCACGGGCTTATTGACCGACCCAAGGGACGAAATCTGACCACAGAGACACAGAGGGCACAGAGAAGAGATGGCGTCATCGAATGAAACGGACCCTCTTTCAGAGATTGTGATCGGCGCGGCCATTGAGGTGCACCGCGCCCTCGGACCCGGCTTGCTCGAGTCCGCCTACGAAGAATGCCTTTGCCGAGAGCTCACACTTCGTGGCGTCGGGTTTCAGCGGCAGGTCCATCTGCCGGTTGACTACAAGGGCTTGAAGCTGGACTGCGGCTACCGGATGGACCTGATGGTGGAAGGCGAACTGATCGTGGAAGTCAAGTCCATTGAGAGGCTCGCCCGGATTCACGAAGCCCAATTGCTTACTTACCTCAAGCTCAGTGGGAGAAGGCGAGGCCTGCTGTTAAACTTCAATTCGGCCTTGATGAAACTGGGAATAAAGAGACTGGTACTTTAGCCAATTCTCCGCGCCGCAGGCCTCTGTGCCTCTGTGGTGACACAGATTGGGGTTGACGATGACGGTCTTCAAGTACGGCGATGACATCAACACGGACCTCCTCTTCCCGGGACGTTATACCTACACGTGCGGCAAGGCGGAGGAGATCCTCCCGCACCTTCTCGAGGACCTGGACAAGGACTTCGCATCAAAGGTCAAGCCCGGCGACATGATCTTGGCGGGGAAGAATTTCGGGTGCGGATCCAGCCGGGAGCAGCCGGCCCTCGGCCTCAAGGCCGTCGGCATCTCGGCCGTCGTGGCCAAGTCCTTCGCGCGAATCTTCTTCAGGGCGGCCACGAACCAGGGCCTCCTCCTGGTGGAGTGCCCCGCCGCGGTAGATGCGTACGCGCCGGGCGACGAGGTTGTCCTGGACTTGGGCAAAGGCCAGATCACCGTGGGTGGCAGGGCCTACGCCTTTCCACCCCTGCCCCCCGAGATGCTCGCCATCCGCGATGCGGGGGGGTTGCTTCCTTATGCGAGACAGCGGCTGAAAGCAACTCGGGGGCAATGATGCGAGGGTGGCGTTTTGCCAGGAGAGCCCGCGCCTCCAGGAGCCCACGCAGCCACGAAAGATCTGATGGCCTCTCTGCTCGTGGACCCGTGGATTCGTGGTTTCGTGGCCTCTGGTCGCGAAAAGGGAATCGGAGAGACACATGATAACGATTGGAGAAGCAGGGCGGCAGGGTGACAAAGTCCGGTCCGATTGCTTTGTGCGGATCGAGCCGAAAACGCGGGGCGGACTCAAGCTCAGCGTAACGACGAAGGTCGAGGCCATGTACGGCGAGGCCGTGCGCGCCACCTGCGCCACGGCCCTCGACGCCCTGGGCGTAAAGCACGCGGCGGTGACCGTGGAGGATCACGGCGCCCTGGATTTCGTCCTGGGGGCCCGGATCGAGTGCGCCGTGAAGCGCGCGGGGTTGGGCGAAGGGCGGTCCTACCTGCCAGCGC
>JAKAJA010000340.1 GCA_021814085.1 Acidobacteriota bacterium
TTTCACCTCCAAGGCCCCCGCGGCACTCGTGAGCCTGGCCGGCATCATGGCGCTCCTGCCCTACTTCCGCCTATTCATTCCCGTGGCCGCGCTGCCCTTTCGCCAGCCCCTGCGCGTCTTCGCCGCGTTCTATATCTCCTACGAGGTGCTGGGGATGGTCTCCGTCTCCCCCGTTTTGGAACGGGAGTTGGGCGCCCTCTGGGGGGCGCTGGCCATGGGGGCCTGTCTGTGGTTTTCCCGGCCCAAGAGCGCGGAGCGGATGCGAGATCTGCCCCAAGGACCGAGCATCGTGTTGGGCATCAAGGTGGTTGGCGCTTTCCTGCTGTTGGCCTTCCTGGCCAACGTGTACGGCTGCTTCGACCTCTCCACGGTCCTGGCGCAGGGGGCCATCTACAGCTTCTACCTTGCCGTGGTGCTCACCATGGTGGTCCAGCTCGCGCGCCACGTGGCGGCGGTTTTTCTCAAGGGCGCCTCCGCGCAGCTCTCCTACACAGTGCGCGGGCGGAGCGACACGATCCTCCTCTGGCTGGGCCGCGGGCTGAAGGCCACGGCCATCCTGGTCTGGCTCAAGACGGCCCTGGGGATCTTCACCATAGCCGCCAGAATCAACCGGCCCTTGGAGGTCTTCCTCAAGGCGCCCATCGTGGTGGGCAGGACCCAGTTCTCTCCGGAGGACGTGCTGTACTTCGTCCTCACGCTCGCCTTCGGATTCGCCCTGGCCCAGTTCATAGGCTTCCTGCTCAGGGAGGAGATCCTGTCGAGGATGGACCTCCGCCGGGGAATGCCGGAGGCCTTCTCCACGGTCACGCGCTACGTCCTCTACGTCGCCGTATTCCTGTTGGCCTTCTTCGCCGCCGGCTTCCCCATGGACAAGTTCACCCTCCTGACCGGGGCCTTCGGGGTCGGTATCGGGTTCGGTCTCCAGAACGTGGTGAACAACTTCGTGTCGGGTCTCATCCTCCTCTTCGAGCGCCCCGTCAACCCGGGGGACACGGTGGAGGTGGGCGGCCTCACGGGGACGGTCCTGCACATCGGAATCAGGGCCTGCACCGTCCTCACCGTCCAAGGGGCGGAGGTCATCGTCCCCAACTCCGCCCTCGTTTCCAACAACGTCGTCAACTGGACCCTCTCGGACCCCCGGCGCCGCGTGGAGCTCCCCATCGGCGTGGCCTACGGGACGGACCCTTCGCGGGTGTTGAGGCTTCTCGAAACGATCGCCAGCGGCGTGCCCGGCGTCCTGCCCGACCCGAGGCCCTTGGCCCTCTTCCTCGGGTTCGGAGACAGCGCCCTCCAGTTCGAGCTGAGGTTCTGGGCCCCCGCCTGGGAAACCTACCTCGTGCTCACGAGCCAAGTAGCCGTGGCCGTGAATGACGCGCTCAAGGCGGAGGGCATCGAGATCCCGTTCCCGCAGCGCGACGTCCACCTCCGCGACGCGAACGCCGAGATGCCAAATCCCGAAATCTCCCCCGCGCCCGCAGCGGTCCAGTCGGCGGAGAAGCCCGCCAGGAGGGAATCCCCATGAAATCCATCCGCCAGTGTCTCGGAAGGAACATTCTCTGGACTTTTGCCCCAGGGTCCACGGAGGCCTACGAACTCCGGGAGGGCGACGAGGTGGTGGGGACCCTCTCCCTCCTGTCGGCGGCGGGCCCCCTCGTGGAGGGCGCCTGCGCGGAGGGGACGTGGACCTTCAGGCGGGTGGGGTTCTTCTCCACGCACATCACCGTCCGCGCCAAGGGATGCGGCGAGAACCTCGCCGTTTTCACCCCCACCGTGGGCGGGGGCGGCAGCCTGGCTTTCGCGGGGGGCGCCACCTTCACCTGGACGCCCCGGAGCTCCATGGCCGCCGGCTGGGACTTCGTGGCCCAGGACGGTTTCGTCCTCGTCTCCGCCCGCCCCTTAACGGATAACTTGCCCCTCGAAATGGCCCGCATCGAGGGACAGACCGAGGTGAGCCTGGCCGGCGCCAGCGTGCCGCAACTCCCCGTCCTCGTCCTCCTGGCCTGGTATCTCTTTGTGGTGAACATCCGGGACACGGCGCGCGCCGCGGCCATCGCCGCCAGCCTCGGGGGATGACCAGGGGTCAGCAAAATCCACGTCCAGATGAGGAAGGCACATGCCCGAGAATTGTCCCACGTGCGGCAGTTTGCTGGTGCCCGGCCCGCCCGGGGAATGGACCGGCTCGGGGGGACCCTACACCTTCACCGTCAGGAATCTCCAACGCCTGATTTGCCCCGCTGGCTGCGACGTCCATCGGGGGGACACCATGGCCTCCCTGAAGGCTCTCCTGGCCATGGGTCAATCGCTCGCTCAGGAACTGCCCAACAAGCGCGGGTTCTTCAAGAAACGGTACGTGTGCCAGGCGTGCGGGGGCTCGCTCGTGGAGGATGGGGCGGATAAGACCTTCAACTACGCCTCGGCGGCCGACAGCGGGACCGGCGATTCCGGCCTCTCCTTCGAAGTTCGCATCAAGGGGCCCTCCCTCACCTGCTCCGCATGCGGGAAGAAGCACTTCCCCTACCCGGATGGCCCCGAAGGGCTGTCCGCCATCACCCGTCCCATAGTCGAGGCCCTTGAAAACCAGGCGTGAGCCAGTGGTTCACCTGTCACCCGGAAGGCATGGCAAGGAGAGACTTCACTCCCCCTTGAATACGGGGTCGCGCTTCTCCTTGATGGCCTGGAGCCCCTCCGCGTAGTCCGCGCTCTCGTACACCATCTGCCGCAGCCCCTGGATGCGCTCGAAGACCGTTGGCGGGAGGGGGTGCGCCGCGGCCAGGAGGCGGATCTCCTCCTTCATGGCCTCGATGCTCAGGGGACTGTTGCGGGTGATGCGCACGGCCATGTCGTGGGTGACCTTCTCCAAATCCTCCACGGGGACGAGGCGGTTGAGGATGCCGCAGCACTGGGCCTCCTCGGCGTTGAGCACCTGTGCCGTGAAGAACATCTCCTTCACCCGGTTGACCCCGAGGACATTCATGAAGTGAAGGACGCCCGTGATGTTGTACGGGATGCCCACCTTGGCGGGGGTCATGCAGAAGGAGGCCGTGGGAGAGCCCACGAGGATGTCGCAGCTCATGGCCAGGTCGCAGGCCCCGCCCCACACGCCTCCCTCGATCATCGCGATGACGGGAACCGAGAGGCCCTGGATGGTCCGGATGAGGACGAGGAGGGGATCGCTGTAGGTGAGGGGGTCGCGCCCGGGCTCGTCCAGCTCGTTCACGTCGTGCCCCGCGGACCAGATCTTGGCCCCCGGAGCGGCCCGCAGGATGATGACCCTCGCCTTGGCCATGAGGAGGGCGTCGCACGCCCCCATGAGCTCCGAGATGAGCCCCCGGCTCAAGGCGTTCCGGTGCTCGCTGTGGTTCATGGTCACGGTGCCGATGCCGTCTTCCAATTTGGAAAGAACCAGTGCCATGCATCCCCCCTTACGGATCGCAGGTTTCAACTCGAGTATACAGGAAAGATTCTTGTCTCCTGCCTCCTGCCCCCTGCCCCCCCCCCCCCGTTCCCCCCGCCCCC
>JAKAJA010000341.1 GCA_021814085.1 Acidobacteriota bacterium
GGAGGTCCAGGATGTACTTGCCGTCGTCGCCTCCGAAGATGCCGTACTCGTGCTGGAGGCAGACCACGTCCACGGAAGAGATGTTCAGAAACTCCGCCGCCTCCGTATAGTCCATGCGCTGGGGCTGGCGGAGGACGAACCCCACCTCGGGCCCGTATCGGAAGGAATCGGCGGGCCTGTGGAGTGCCACGATCTGAACCTTGCTGGTCTGCCCCAGGGTCTTGCCCAGGACCTTGGATACGGCCGTGGCGTTGTCGTGGGTGAAGGTGGCGATGCCGCAGAGGCGAGGAATGTAGGTGGAGATGAACGCGACCGACGGGGCCTTCATGGCTCACCCTCCCCTAGTGGGCCCGGCCTTGACCGGGTGGGTGCGAGACTACTCCCGGAGGGAACCGACGGGACGACCCTCCGTGGCTCTTCTCGGACGGGACCCGCTCCGGCCTAGCTCACCTCCGGACAGGCGAGCAGGTAATCGAGGAGATCGCTCAACTTGGCCGTGGCCAGGGCGATGCAGGTGTCAGCGGCGCCGTAGTACATGCGCAGTGTACCGCCGGGTTCGTCCAGAATCCAGCCGCAGGGGAAGACCACGTTACCCACGTCCCCCACGCGCTCGTAGGGCTCTCGCGGACTGAAGACCCACTCTTCGCTCCGCCTCAGGACCCGCTCGGGGGTCTCAAGGTCCAAGAGGGCCAGGCCGAATCGGTAGATGGCCCCGGCCACGGTATTGCGCACGCCGTGGTAGCCCAGGAGCCAACCCTCGGGCGTCTCGATGGGGGGAGGGCAGGTGCCGATGCGGTGGGCGTCCCACCAGTTGCCGCGGCGCGTCTCCATGAGCATGTGGTGCTCGCCCCACTGCATGAGATCCGGCGAGAAGGAGATCCAGATATTGGCGTCCCGGCCCGAGGAGACGGGCCGGTGGAGGAGGGCCCACCTCCCCTTGATGCGCCGAGGGAAGAGGGCCGCGTTCTTGTCCTCCGGGGGCATGATGATGCCCCGGCGGTCGAAAGTCTTGAAGTCGTTGGTCGTGGAGAGGCAGACCTGGGGCCCCTGCCGCGAGTAGGTAGTGTAGACCACGCCCCAGCATCCGAGCTCAACGAGGTAGGTGGCCCGTGGGTCCTCCAGCCCCCAGCTCTCCTCAGGGAACTTCTTGGAATCGGGCAGTAGGGTAGGGGGCACGTCCACGCGCCAGTCCGTAACCCCGTCGGTGCTCCAACAAGCGGTCAGGTGCGACAGGCCCCGCTTGTCCTCGACCCTCGCCAGGAGCACCGTCTCGCTGCCCACCTGGGCCGCGGCCGCGTTAAAAACCACGTTCGCCGGATAGCCCAGATCGTTCCTCGTGAGGATGGGATTCTTCGGGTGGCGCACGAACAGCTCGCCCCAGGACTCCGTCTGCCGCTTCTGGTGCATCGCCCTTCCCTTCTCCCGCCGAGTCTCCCGGCGCCGTCCCGGGCCAGGTCAGGTCCCGCCGAAACGCAAATCATAACACGGGGCCACGGGAGGCCATGAAGAGGCCCATGCGGTCGTTCTGGTGGGCGGGATGGGGGTCGCGCGGCCCACGCGGGTCTCTCAACAGCCTGTTAGGCGAGTTTGGCCGCCAGGACCCTCTCCAGGTGGGGCAGGAAGGCGGAGGAGTGATAGGCCCTGTTGAAAGCCTCCATGACCACGGGGTCGTAGACGGAGGGGCAGAGCTCGTTCAGCCGTGCCGCCGCGCGCTCCGCGGTCATGCCCTTCTGGTAGGGCCGGTTGGTGGTCATGGCGTCGAAGGCGTCCGCCACCCCGATGATGCGCGCGAGGACGGGGATGCTCTCGCCCGAGAGGCCGTCGGGATATCCTCCCCCCTGCCACTTCTCGTGGTGGTGCCGGATCCCGGGGATGATCTCCTTCATCTGCGGGATGCCCCCGAGGATGGCCGCGCCCTTGGGCGGGTGGGTCTTCATGATGTCGAACTCCTCGGCCGTGAGGGCGCCCGGCTTGCGGAGGATCCTGTCCTCGATCCCGATCTTCCCCACGTCGTGGAGGAGGGAGGAGATCTCCATGATGCGCATCATGCGCTCGTCCAGGCCGTACTCCTTCCCGACGATCATGGCGTACGCCGAGACACGCTCCGAGTGGCCCCGCGTGTAGGGGTCCTTGGCGTCCAGGGCGTTGGCGATGGCGCGGATGGAGTCCATGAAGAGCTGCTGGGTCTCCTGCGCCGCCGCCTCGACCTTCTGGATGTATTCCTGGATGTCGTCGGCCATGGCGTTGAATGCCCTGGCCAGCTCGCCGATCTCCATCTTGGCTTTTTCCTCGGCCCGGCGGTGGAAGTTGCCCTGGGCGAGGTCCCGGCTCAGCTCCGTGAGGTCCGAGAGGGGCCGGGTGATCTGTCGTGTGAGGACGAGGCCCACGATGAGGGCCCCGACGATGGAGAGGCCGATCCAGAGGGTGGACTGCTCCTTGAGGGCGACGATGGGGGCGTAGTACTTCTCCCTGTCAACCTTGGAGAAGAGGAGCCAGCGGTAGGCCTGGACGGGGGCGCAGGTGACCAGGTCCGTCTCGGTCTTGCCTCGGGCGGGCACCACCGTCACGTTGTAGTTGATGGCGCTCGCGGGATAGGTGTTCGTGGTGAGGATCCGCTGCACGACGGGGTCGTCCGCGAGGTTCGCGGGTTTGCCCTGGCGGGCGTCCTCCGACGTGAATAACAGGTTCCCGCGCTCATCCGTGACGAACATGGTGAACTCTTTTTTGTACTCGGAGATGCTGTCCTGAACGTCCTGAAGGAGGAAGACCCCAGACAGGGCCGCCACGGGCTGGTTGTTGGAATGGATGGGCAGGGCCACGGCGATGGCCGGATAGGCCATCCCCCCGAAGGCGGCGAGCTTGACGTAAAACACATCCGAAGATCTTCCCGCATTGTCCTTCATGGCGGTCCGGCCGAGCGGCAGAAGGAGGGAGCTGAGCTGCGCCTGCTCCTGGGTTGCCACGTCCTTACAAGGTGTGGCGAACTGCCCCCCCTCCACGTCCTGGTAGCTGAGGATGAGGGTGTCATCCGAGATGTTGCGCCCCAGGATACCCCGCTGAAGCAGGTCCTCGAAGTTGGTCCTGAACTGGGCGTCGTTGGCGAACACCTCGAAGGTGCCCACCAGGTCCTTCAGGCGGCGCTGGTGTGCTTCCATGAGGCTCTCGATGTGGCCGGCGGCGGGGATGGCGGTCTTGATCTGACGCTCTCGAAGGGACTCCTCGATGTAGTCCTTGCTCGTGGCGATGGTTTTCCAGGAATAGGAAACGAGGGGCACCACCACGAGGAGCACGAGGAGGGTGGATAAGACCCAAAAGAGGCCTATTCGGAATGGCTTTCTCTCTTTGGCGATCTCGGCCAAGGGGCTCTCCCAGGCGGTTAGGGTAGCACAAGCTGGCTGCCAGGGCCCCCCTGCGGCATGAGCCGGGAGGGACGGGGAGGCCGGCCGGTTGACGGCCCGGCGCCAGGCGGCATATAACTACTTGTTCAAGAAGGGGTCTCGAGAGATC
>JAKAJA010000342.1 GCA_021814085.1 Acidobacteriota bacterium
CACGATCGTCTGCGGACGTGCCCTTCCTTCGGGCGAGGTGGAGATGGCGAACGCGGGCCACATGCCGCCCATGGTCGTCCGCCGCGGCGAGGTCGTGGAAATAGGTGCCACGGGCCTTCCGGTCGGGCTCTTCTGCCAGGCGCGGTTTACCGTCTCGAAGATTCGTCTCGAGCCGGGGGACTTCTTGCTCCTGTACACGGACGGCTATACGGAAGCCCGCAACTCCGAGGGCGAGGAATTCGGCCGGGATCGGCTCGGAGCCATCCTGGCACGCCATAGCGGCGAAGAACCCAGAGACCTCCTCGCGACCCTCATGGGTGAGCTGGGCAATTACCGGGGTGGCGCCCCCATGACAGACGATCTGTCCCTCATGGCATTGCGGCGCCTCCATGGCGCCTCAGCCTGACCAGAGAGCTCGTTTTCCAGACCACATTTCGATGCCGCATCCATGGGCAGAGAGAGAACGGTGAAGCCATGAAAGTCGAATCCTACCTGTTCTTTGACGGCCGCTGCGAGGAGGCTATGCAATTTTACTGCGGCGCTCTCGGGGCCAAGCTGGAATTTCTCATGCGGTACAAGGAGAGTCCGAACCCACCCGAGGGCGGTGTGCCGCCGGGGTGGGAGGACAAGGTGATCCACGCCAGCCTTCTCATCGGGGACACGAAGATCATGGCCGCGGACGACTGCCAGGGCCATCCGAGCTTCGACGGCTTCTCCCTTTGCGTCGAGCCGGCGGATGAGACCCAGGCGAGAAGGCAGTTCGACGCGCTCGCCGATGGCGGCAAGGTGATCATGCCTCTCGGTAAGACCTTCTACTCGCCATGCTTCGGCATGGTCACCGACCGGTTCGGCATCCTCTGGATGGTCATGGTGGAAGCTGATACAAGGGCCTAGGCAGGCGCTGACACTCGCTCCGGCGTTCACCAGGGCTTCACGGCGGCTAGCTCCTAGCGCAGTTGAGAGGCACGCGTGCTTGGAGCTCCCTTGCCCTAACGCCTCGTCGGTCCTACAATTTGCAGGGGGAACAGCCAGGAAGCTGCCCAGTCCTTAGCGTTTCGGCGATGTTCCGTGCAGTTCCCAGGGAGGATGACATGGAGCCGTCGGACCTATCGATTGAGCGCGAAGATCCCTCCAGTCCGGATGGGGCCATGCTGATAGGCGAGCTTTCAGCGGAGCTGGGAGAGCGGTACGGAGACGATGGAGGCGGCGATTTCGAGCCCGAGGAGGCGCGGACCCCCGGAAGCGCCTTCCTCGTGGCTCGGCTCGACGGTCGGCCCGTGGCATGTGGTGCGCTTCGTCCCTTCGGGCTGGAGGCGCCACATGCAGTTGAAATCAGGCGTATGTACGTGCGGCCCGAGATGAGAGGCCAGCATATGTCGAGGTCAATCTTGGCGGCGCTCGAGAAAGCCGCCAGGGCATCCGGGTACACGCACGTGCGTCTCGAGACAGGGCTTCGTCAGCCCGAGGCAATCCGTTTATACATCAGCGCCGGATATAGCCGCATCCCTCGCTACGGGCGGTGCGTGGGCAACCCCCTCAGCGCTTGTTTCGAGAAAACGCTCGGGAAAGACTGAGTCCTCCCCACCCCTCATCTTGGGCTTTGAAGGTTCGCCGCATGACAAACCCCTATTGTTGTGTCCCCGTCTCGTCATCCCCTGGCCTCGTTTGCCGTAGGGTGCCCTCGACGGTCCTCTTCACAAGGTCGTTGTCGGCGAGCTGGGGTTCGGTTATGTGCCCGGCGGTGTCCATCTTGCGGTTCCACAGGCCCACGGTCTCCATGGCGTTCTCGTTGCGGGCCCAGGCGCGCCGGGCGACGCCGCCCATGACGTCCCAGTCCAGACCGCTGGCGACGACCCCGTCCATCCGCTCCGAGCCGTCGAGGAGGATGCCGTTTCCGCCGTTGAAGCATTTCCCCGTGCCAACCCCGCCGCCGTTGCTCAGGACCACGTAGGTCATGCCGCGGGCGATGTTGCCGGCGAAGCACTGGTGGGCCATGTCCGAGGTGAGGGCGGAGCCGTCGTAGATGTTGGCCGTCTCGCGGAAGGGCGAATCGGTGCCCTGGGTGTCGTGGTGGTCTCGGCCGAGGATGATGGGGCCCACCTCGCCCCGGCGAACCATGTCGTTGAACTTGAGGGCGATCCTCACGCGGCCCTCGGCATCGGCGTAGAGGATGCGCGCCTGCGTGCCCACGACGAGCCGGTTCTTCTTGGCGTCGCGTACCCAGTTGTAGTTGTCGCGGTCCTGCCCGCGCCGGTCGGGGTCGATGCACGAGGCGGCCGCGGCGTCGGTGGCGTCCAGGTCCTCCGGCTTGCCGCTCAGGCATACCCAGCGGAAGGGCCCGTAGCCGTAGTCGAAACAGAGGGGCCCCATGATGTCCTCCACGTAGGAGGGCCAGATGAAGCCGTCGTTCGTGTCCTGGCCGTTCTTCGAAATGTCCTTCGCACCGGCGTCGAAGACGGCCTTCATGAAAGAGTTGCCGTAGTCCCAGAAGCGCGCGCCCCTTGCGGTGAGTCGCTTGAGCACCTGGTAGTGACGCAGGAGGCTTTCGTCCACCTTGCCCTTGAAGGCGGAGAAGTCGTCCCTGAGGAGGGCCTTGGCCTGTTCGTAGCTCAGGCTCGCGGGGCAGTACCCGCCTTCGTAGGCGGCGTGGCAGGAGGTCTGGTCGCTGATGAGCTCGGCCTCGATGCCCCTTGCGTCGATGAATTCGAGGAGGTCCACGATGTTGCCGTGGTAGGCGATAGAGCACGGCTCCGCCTTGGCGCGGGCCTGGTCCGCCCATCGGAAGACCTCGGGAAGATCGGCGGACACCTTGCTCACCCACCCCTGGGAATGGCGCGTCTGGATGCGGCTGAGATCCACCTCGGCGGTGACGGAAACGGCCCCCGCGATGTCGGCGGCCTTGGGCTGGGCTCCCGACATACCGCCCAGGCCCGAAGTGATGAAGAGGTGCCCGCGAAGGTCCTGGTCCTGGGGGATGCCGAGGTACTGGCGGCCCGCGTTGAGGAGGGTGATGTAGGTGCCGTGGACGATGCCCTGCGGGCCGATGTACATCCAGCCCCCTGCCGTCATCTGGCCGTAGTTCACGCAGCCCATGGCGGCGAGGCGGTGGAAGTCCTCGGGGGTGTCGAACATGCCCACCATGAGCCCGTTGGTGATGATCGCCCGCGGCGCCTCGGGGCGTGAGGGGAAGAGGCCCAGGGGGTGACCGGAAGAGACCACGAGGGTCTGATGCTCGGTCATCTCGGCCAGGTACTTTTTGATGAGGAGGTACTGCATCCAGTTCTGGCAGACCTGTCCCGTCTCGCCGTAGGTGACCAGCTCGTAGGGGTAGAGGGCCACGTCGAAGTCCAGGTTGTTGTCGATCATGACCTGCATCCCTTTGGCCTGCAGGATTCGGCCGGGGTACTGCTCGATGGGCTTCCCGGAGATTCGTCCCTCGGGGCGGAATCGGTAGCCGTAGATGCGCCCCCTGGTGAGGAGTTCGTGCATAAACTCGGGGGCCAAC
>JAKAJA010000343.1 GCA_021814085.1 Acidobacteriota bacterium
GGTGATGTGGAGGTGCTGACCGCAAAAGACGATGGCGTTCTGCGAGGTGAAGGTGCTGCCTTGGGGGCCGTCCACCCAGAAGGGGAGCTGGACCCCGCGGCTCATGAGATGGATGGTGGAGAGGCTGGCTCCGATGAGATTGAGCCCGCTGCTGGACAAGTAGCTGGCGCTCAGGCGGTAGATGCCGTCCTGGCGGATGGAGAGGCGCAAGCGCTGGGGCAGAGTGGGCTGGAGGAGGTTCTCGGCCATGGCGGCCGCCGAACGGTTGTGCTGGGCATCGAGGGCCGCTTGGGCCGGGTTTACGAAAAGCGGTGCCTCGGGCGAAAGGACCCCGCCTGCTTCCGGTCTTTCACTCTCAACGTTCCTCGTTTCGAGGGTGGCTGTCAGGCTGACGAGCAGGCGGCCCTGACCGTTCTCGTCCGCCTGGATGGGATGGACGATGACCTCCTGGTAGGAGATGCCATGCCAAGACCCGCGAACCCCGAGCTCCGCCGCGGGGCCGTTGAAGGGCTTCACCCCGGCGAAAGTTTCCGCCCTCCATTCAGAGTGCTCAATCGCGAGGACGCACGGGCCCGCCCCCGGCGGCAAAGCCACCTTGAGCGAGACGCTGGGGGAGCCCTCGCGCTCGGGGAGTGGTGCAACAGAGCGCCATGCCTGGATCTGGCTCACAGCGGGCGACCAGCGCAGGAGGACGGACCGGGGGGGGGCTCCGGCTCCCGCCAGCATGGGGCCCAAGAAGAGGAATACGCCGCAAGAAAATAAGAACCGGAAGCGCCTCATGGACCTCATTATAAGAGCAGTAACTCCCCATGGCAACGAGAAAAACTCATGTCCGGAGGGAGAGGTGCCCCTATCTGGAGAACGAGTTCGGCTAGCGCCGTCTCAATTTCACCGCATCGGACCACGACACGCTGCCATCCTGCATGAGGGCGCCGGCCTTCACGAAAAAGGCCTTCGTGGTGATCGACTTGGGCAGCGGGAAGTCCACGGCATAGGCGTGGTCGTCTCCCAGCGGGGGCGTCGTGAGCACGGCCAGGAAGGCCCCCGGCCGCTTCTTGGCCGCGGGTGCCACGGCCACCTGGTACGCCAGGACGCCGCCCTCCACATTGCTCCGCCACACGGTGGTCACCTTCCCCTGCCTCATGGTGGCGCCGAAGGCGGCGAAGACGCCCGCCGCGGTAGGATTGGCGAGCTCAACGGCGGTTCCCAGAAAATCCGTTTCGCTCCTGAAACCCGAGGCCCCGGGGGTGAATCCGTCCAAGAGAACCTCGAGCGCTACATAAGTCGGGCTGGGGGCAGCGGTGGGAAGGAAAACCGTCGCCGTTCCCGGGTCGGTGGCACTGCCGGTAAAGGTCACATAGCCCGTCCGCGAGTTGGGCCCGCCGCTGGCGAGTGCCCAGTTCGCGTTGGTGACGGCGTAATCGCTCGCCGTGCTCGGCGAGCCCGAGGTGTTCCAGTAGTAAACGGCCATTCCGGTGATCACGTTGCTGGCCGGGGCCGTATCATAGTAACCCTTTAGATTGGCGATCGCCGTCCAATTGACCGTGTAATCCGCTCCCTGGGCATTCGCCACGCGCGAGGCGCTCGTGATCTTGGGAATGGCGACGGGAGCACAAATATTCGAGTTCGTCCCGCTTCCGTTGGTGATGGAATCGTAATTGAAATTGAAGCCATCGCCGCCCACGCTCATGAGAAGATACTGGGCGTTGCCGCCGTTCGCGACGCTGTACAAGAAGGCCGTCCGGTCCTGGCCCGCGTTGGGGTTGGGGTGAGGCGCCGCGAAGGCCGTGCCCGCGCTCCCCCAGGCCGAAAAGGGGTACACCTTCCCCGAGGCTTGGCCGTTCCCGGTGATCATCGAAGCGGTGCTCAACGTGCCATTGTTGTTGGCGGCGCCAGCGCCCACGATCCAGAACTTTGTGAGGATATCCGTTCCGGGCGTCGTGTAGGCGGGTGTTTGGTAGCCCGAAGAGCCGGCCTTCGCGTTCCAGACCGAGGCGAACCAATTGTTCGCCAGAGCGCTGGCATCCGGTGAACCGAGGCCCGTGCTCTGGTCGTAGGCCGTGGTGCACGCATAACCGGTCACCCCGGGGACGTTGTTGTTGCACGCAGTGATGTCGTGGAAGACGACGGGGCCGCTTCTGGCGTATTGGTTGTTGCCGAGCTGGTAGAGGCGGACGTTGACGTTGCCCTGCCACTGCCCCGTCTTCTGCTCGATGAGCGCCATCAAGCCGGCCCAGGAGGGCGAGGCGGCCGAGGTGCCACCAACCGACTCCCAGCCCCATGTGGCGGGCGATGGTGGGTGTGTCGTTGCGGCTGCGGTCTCCGTGTAGATAAGATACCCGTCGTGGCCGGCAGCTGCAAGGGAAACATCGGGCACGTCGCGCATGCTGTCGGAGGGCACGTTGGGTGCCACCTGCCAGGAGGGTTTGGAATAGATGGTCGAGACGCCCCCGCCCGTGGCCCACAAGTTGGAGCACGTGTCTCCGACTGGACAGTTGCAAGAGGTGCCGCTCTCGTTCCATGCCTCTTCGGGGATATATGAGAGAGCGGTCGAGTCGTTCGTGGCGTTGTTGGTCGGAGACCAGTATAGGCTCGTATTGGAATCCAAGAACTCCGTGCCGCCCACGCACACGTCGTAGGGAGTTGAAGCGAGGCCGCTGACGGCGAGGCCGCTGCCGGTCGTGGCGCTACCGGCGTCGCAGCCGGAACACCCGCTGTCGCCCGCGGAGACGAAGGCCGTGATCCCCTCTGCGGCGGCCTGCTGCCAGAGGCTGTTGTAGAAACTGTTTCCCGGGGTGCCCATCGAGGACTCGCACAGGCCGAAGCTCGTGCTCATGATGGGGGCCGTCTTGTTGTTCACGATGTACTGGGCGGAGAGGGCCACGCCGTCCGAGGCCGTGGTTGTCTTCGAGCATACGAAGATGACGCTGGCATCGGGAGCTACGGCCCCGGACCACTCCACATCGAGATCGGCCTCGGTATCCTCATTGGGGCCCAGGTCTCCTGGGTCCACGCCGTTGACGATGATGGTGGGGTTGTTGACGGGCAGGCCGAAGGGGTTGGTCAGTCCACCGCGGAAGGTCGTGATCTCGTTGGGGAAGTTTGTCTCGTGGGTTCTGCCGACGATGGCGATCGTTACGCCCGTCCCATTGATCGGGGGGCTTGCGTTGTAGAGCGGATTCACGTCGTAAATCGTCGCCAGGTCGGCTGGCGCCAAGAACTGGTTGCCACTATAAGTAAACTCGGGCTGTGTCCCACGAGAACCAACTGAGCGGATGCTTGAGATCATGGGCTTGAGCGGGTAGTTGTTCAGGGAAACGATGCCGCTGACGAGGCAGGCCAACTCGCTCGGGATGGCGGGATCCCGGTCGTTCGAATGGTAAAGATGGCCCTTGACGAGGTAGTCGTGAATGCGCGTATGGAACGCCGTCTCTACCTCCGCGACAGTTCCCGAAAAATTGATCCACGTGCGCCCTTTGGCCACCTCGTCG